>NZ_DBHKZA010000092.1:0-18258 GCF_057314935.1 Achromobacter sp. | reverse complement strand
CGGCTACCGATGGGCCGGCATGGCGGGTGCAGGGCCGCGAACGGGTGCTGTCCGGGCCGGCTGGCGAGCGGCTGCCGCTCACCGTGACCGAGCGTGTTTTTTTTATCCGCCTGTTGAATGCGCCCGGCCAATGCCTGCGGCGCGAACGGTTCTTTCCAGGCAATCCGCAAGAGGGGGCACGCAGCGTGGACGTGCTGGTGTCGCGGCTGCGCAGCAAGGCGCGCCGCCTGGATATCGAACTGCCGGTGCTGGCCGTGCGCGGGTGGGGCTACATCTTCCTGCAGCACGACCCGGGCACCAAGACGCAGGGCTGGGACCCCGCGAGCAATGCCCCGTGCGGAAAGGGCTTAGAGCACGACCAGGTTGTCCCGATGCATCAGCTCGGGGTCGGTCATGCTGCCCAGGATGCGGGCGATCTGGGATGAGGGCTGGCGCAGGATGCGTCGCGTATCCACGGACGAATAGTTGATCAGGCCGCGGGCGCATTCGCGACCCTGGCTGTCCACGCACGCGACGACGTCGCCCCGGCCGAACTCGCCTTCCACTTCCGTCACGCCGATGGGCAGCAGGCTCTTGCCTTCGCGCAGCAGCGCCTGCACGGCGCCGTCGTCCAGCACGACGCGGCCGCGCAGCCGCAGGTGGTCGGCCAGCCACTGCTTGCGGGCGGACCACACGGGCAGCACGGCGCGCAATTCACTGCCGATGCATTCGCCCTGGGCCAGGCGCGTCAGCACGTTGCGTTCGCGGCCCGAGGCGATGACGGTGTGCGCGCCGCTGTGCGCCGCGCGTTTGGCCGCCAGCACCTTGGTCAGCATGCCGCCGGTGCCGATGCCGCTGCCGGCGCCGCCGGCCATGGCTTCCAGGGACGGGTCGCCGGCTTGCGCGTGCGACATGAACCTGGCTTGCGGGTTCTTGCGGGGATCGGAGTCGTACAGGCCGCGCTGATCGGTCAGGATGATCAGCGTGTCGGCTTCGATCAGGTTGGTGACCAGTGCGCCCAGCGTGTCGTTGTCGCCCAGTCGGATCTCGTCCGTGACGACGGTGTCGTTTTCGTTGACGATCGGCACCACGCCCAGGCGCAGCAGCGCGAACAGCGTGCTGCGGGCGTTGAGGTAGCGGTGGCGGTCGGCCAGGTCTTCGTGGGTCAGCAGGATCTGCGCGGTGCGCAGGCCGTATTCGGCGAACGCCGCTTCGTAGGCCTGGCACAGGCCCATCTGGCCTACCGCCGCGGCCGCCTGCAGTTCGTGCATGACGGACGGGCGCTTGCGCCAACCCAGCCGGGCCATGCCTTCCGCGATGGCGCCGCTGGAGACCAGCACGATCTGCTTGCCCTGCTTGTGCAGGGCGGCGATCTGCGCGGCCCAGTGCGCGACGGCGGCGCGGTCCAGGCCTCGGCCTTCGTTGGTGACCAGCGACGAGCCGACTTTGGCGACGAGGCGCTGGGCGTGGGTGACGACGGAAACGGCAGGTGTTTCAGCAGACATGATGGGCGCCGGCTGCGGCGAAAAAAGACGTAATCGTAAGGACTGCGATTATGGCTTATTCGTCGCCGGGGCGCGGCGCGGCGGGCTTGTCGGCATCCGTGCGGGTGTCGTCGAAGCGGGGGTCCGGCGCCACGTAGGTGCCGTCCGCCTGGTCGCGCGACACGTATTCCTTTTCGCGCTCGGCGTCCAGGTAGTCTTGCAGCGCGTACAGCAGGTCCTGCGTGCCTTCGCCCGTCAGGCCGGAAATGGCGAACACGGGGCCCTTCCAGTCATAGAGCTCCAGGAAGCGGCGCTTGGTGTCTTCGGGGTCCGGCACCATGTCCAGCTTGTTCAGGACCAGCCAGCGCGGCTTTTCGGCCAGTTCCGGGTCGTAGCGGCGCAGTTCTTCAACGATGGCGCGCGCGTCGACCACGGCTTGCTCGACGGGGTCGGCGTCCGGATCGGGCGTGGACACGTCCACCAGGTGCAGCAGCACGCGGGTGCGCGCCAGGTGGCGGAGGAACAAGTGGCCCAGGCCCGCGCCTTCGGAGGCGCCTTCGATCAGGCCGGGAATGTCGGCCACGACGAAGCTGCGCGACGGCGAGGTGCGCACGACGCCCAGGTTGGGGTGCAGCGTGGTGAACGGGTAGTCCGCGATCTTCGGCTTCGCATTCGAGATGCGGGTGATCAGCGTGGACTTGCCGGCGTTCGGCAGGCCCAGCAGGCCCACGTCGGCCAGCACCTTCAGTTCCATGCGCAGGTAGCGGTGTTCGCCTTCCTTGCCGGGCGTCCACTGGCGGGGCGCGCGGTTCAAGCTGGACTTGAAGTGGATGTTGCCCATGCCGCCCTGGCCGCCGGCGGCCAGCACGACTTTCTGCTCGTGCGTGTCCAGGTCGAACAGGACTTCGCCGGTTTCGGCGTCATGGATGACCGTGCCCACCGGCACGCGCAAGGTGATGTCCGGGGCGGCTGCGCCGTACTGGTCGGAGCCGCGGCCGTTCTCGCCGCCCTTTGCGCGGTGCAGGCGCGCATAGCGGAAGTCGATCAGCGTGTTGATGTTGCGGTCGGCTACCGCATAGATGGTGCCGCCGCGTCCGCCGTCGCCGCCGTCCGGGCCGCCTTTGGGGATGAACTTTTCGCGGCGAAAGCTCGCCACGCCATTGCCGCCTTTGCCGGCGACCACTTCAATGGTGGCTTCGTCTACGAATTTCATGGTGTTTGCGCGTGTAGTGGGTAATAGGGCAGCGGCCCGTCATGGGGCGCTGCCAGGGGGGCAAGGAAGAGTTTACTACTCGTCCCATTGCCTTAAAACAAAAAAGCCCCCCACGCTGCACACACTTCGTGTGCTTGCTACCCCCCAAGGGGGCGCTTTTGTCTTGGGGCGGCCCGACGACAAAAAAGCCCTGCCGCATGCGACAGGGCTTTTGCCGTTCGGGTACGCGATGAGCTGCGTACCCTGACCGTGCTTGTCCGATTACTCGGCAGCGATGATCGAAACGGTCTGCTTGTTCAATGCGCCCTTGAAGCCGAATTGAACCTTGCCGTCGACCAGCGCGAACAGGGTGTGGTCCTTGCCCATGCCGACGTTCACGCCAGCGTGGAAGCGCGTACCGCGCTGACGCACGATGATCGAACCAGCGGGAATCAGTTCACCGCCGAAGGTCTTGACGCCCAGACGCTTTGATTCTGAGTCGCGTCCGTTTCGCGTAGAGCCGCCGCCCTTTTTCTGTGCCATGTTTAGCTCCTGCTAAGTGGTACCGAGTCGCTTCTTAAGCCGTGATGGCTTCGATGCGGATTTCGGTGTAGTTCTGACGGTGGCCCTGACGCTTCTGATAGTGCTTGCGACGGCGCATCTTGAAGATCTTGACCTTGTCGTGGCGGCCTTGCGCAAGAACCGTTGCCTTGACCACAGCGCCGGAGACGAGGGGCGTGCCAACTTTCAGTTGGTCGCCTTCGCCCACGGACAGCACTTGGTCCAGGGTGATTTCTTGCCCAATGTCTGCCGGTATCTGTTCTATCTTGAGTTTTTCGCCAGCGGCAACGCGATACTGCTTGCCACCGGTTTTTACGACCGCGTACATGGGGTGTTCCTTAAATAGGTAAATGGGTCTATCCGCGCGACCCGCCCTGCTGGGTGGGATTGCCGCCCTGGAAAGAGCGCTTTCATGTCTTCTTGCCAGAACCTGGCAGGAAGAAAAGCGCCTATGTGCTTTCAAGCGTGCTTGAAAAGTACCCAGAGGGTTTACGCGAACAACCGACGTAATTCGAGCATTGCTGACCGAATCCAGGATATTAGCCCGGGACTTTTCAAAAGTCAAAAAGCCGTTGCAGGCTAAGGGCTTAGGTGTGGCGCCCAGGCTTCAGGCCGCAGGAATCACCCGCAGCGCGATGTCGCGCGCCACCTGGCGGATGCCTTCCATCACGTCGCGCCGGTGGGCGTCGTCCAGGCGGTCGGTGGGGATCGACGTGCTGACCGCCACCCGTTTGCCCAAGGGCGTCACGCCGATATAGGCCGCGTAGCAGACCAGACCCGTCGCCACTTCCTCAAGATCCTGGCCCAGCCCCATCTGGCGCACCAGATCCAGTTCCTGGTAGAGCGCCTCGCGGGTGGCCAGCGTGCGGTCGGTGACGCGCGGCAACTCCGCCGGCACGCAGGCGGCCAGGGCGTCGGCATCCAGGTTGGCCAGCAGGGCCTTGCCCAGCGCGCAGGCGTGGGCGGGCAGGCGCATGCCCAATTCCGACACCAGCCGGACGGGGCGGCGGGCGTCTTCGCGGGCGATATAGACCACGTCGAAGCCGTCCAGCACGGCCAGTTGCACGACCTCGTTGCAGCGCGCCACGAAATCGCTGGCCGCTTCGTGGAAGGCGGTTTGCAGGCCGTCGTGGCGCAGGTAGGCAAAGCCCAGCGCCATCAGTTCGATGCCCACGATGTAGCCGCCGTCCTTGCGTTCGATCCAGCGCCGGTGCTCCAGGCAGTCCAGCAGCAGGTACAGCGTGCTTTTGGCCAACTGGCAGGCCTGGGCCAGGTCGGCAGCCTTGACCGGAGTCCGGCTGGCGGCGAGCACCCGCAGGATTTCATGCGCGCGCCGGATGGCGGGGACGTCATATTCAGTGGCCATTGATCCCTTTTGTCCAATGGGTTGGACTCTTATTCATAATGTTGGACATGATAAATGAATTCCCCTAGACTCGTCGCACATCACTTGAATGCCGCACAGAAGGCATAAAGCGAGGAGACAAATGAACGAAGGAAACACACTGCCTTCCGACCTGCCGCGGGCGTTGCTCGTGGGTCGGGTATGGCGTCCGGGGCCGGTCAACGGTCCCAGCGTGGTGGTGGTGCGCAATGGCGAGGTCTTCGACATCACCGCCGTGACGCCCACCGTCTCGGATCTGCTGGATCGCCCTGACCGCGTGGCGCTGGCTCGCAGCGCGCAAGGGGAGTCGCTGGGCGATGTGCGGGACCTGATGGCCGCCTCCCTGCAGCACAGCAACGGGCCGCGCCTGCTGGCCCCCTGCGATCTGCAACCCATCAAGGCGGCCGGCGTCACGTTCGCCATCAGCCTGCTGGAGCGCATGATCGAAGAAGAGGCCGGCGGCGACGCCAGCCGCGCCGATGAGATCCGCGTGCGGATGCAGGCGCTGATCGGGTCGGATCTGTCGCGGCTGCGGCCAGGTTCCCCCGAGGCCGCCAAGCTGAAGACGGAACTGGTCGAACGCGGCCAGTGGTCCCAGTACCTGGAAGTCGGCATCGGCCCGGATGCCGAAGTCTTCTCGAAGACGCCGGCCATGGCGTCCGTCGGGTTTGGCGCGCAGATCGGCGTGCTGCCCGAATCGCAGTGGAACAACCCCGAACCCGAAATCGTGCTGGCGGTGGACAGCCGCGGCGACGTCGTGGGCGCCACGCTGGGCAACGACGTCAACCTGCGCGACATCGAAGGCCGCAGCGCCTTGCTGCTGACCAAGGCCAAGGACAACAACGGATCCTGCGCCATCGGCCCCTTCATCCGGCTGTTCGACGGCGACTTCAATATGGATAGCGTGCGCCAGGCCGACGTGTCGCTGCGCATCGAGGGCACGGACGGTTTCGAGCTGGACGGCGTGAGCCACATGCGCGAAATCAGCCGCGACCCGCTGGACCTGGTGCGCCAGGCCTGCGGCGCGCACCACCAGTATCCCGACGGCTTCATGCTGTTCCTGGGCACGATGTTCTCGCCCAGCCAGGACCGCAAGGGCCCGGGCACGGGATTCACGCACAAGCTGGGCGACCGCGTCGTGATCGCCTCCGAGCGCATCGGGGCGTTGGTCAATGAGGTGCAGCTGTCCACCGAGATCGCGCCCTGGACCTTCGGGGTGCGCGCGCTGTACGGCAATCTGGCCGAGCGGGGCCTGTACCCGGAAGGGCCGGCGGCATGAGCGGCGTCCTGTGCGTGGGCGTCGCCGTGTACGACCAGATTTTCGCGTTGGGCCAGTTCCCCGCGCGGCCGACCAAGATTTTCGCCAATGATTTCTCCGCCTGCGTCGGCGGGCCTGCCGCCAACGGCTCCATCACCGTGGCGCGCCAGGGTGGCCGCGCCACGTTGTGGGCGCGGGTGGGCGGCGACATGCAGGGCGACCGCATCGTGGCCGAGCTGGCGGGCAACGGCGTGGACGCCAGCCGCGTGCGCCGCGTGGCGGGTGCGCGGTCGGGCACGTCCGCCGTGGGTGTGACCCCCGACGGCGAACGCATGCTGTGGGTGTTTGCCGACCCGGCGCTGGATGCCGACGCCGCCTGGCTGCCGCTCAATGATGTGGCCCGGCACGACGCCGTGCTGGCGGACGTGCGCTGGCCGGCGGCATCACGCGCCGTGCTGGCAGCCGCCCGCCAGGCCGGCGTGCCGTCGGTGCTGGACGCCGACCTGACGTCCGACCCGCAGGCACTGGCCGACCTGGTGCCGCTGGCCACCCATGTGCTGTTTTCCGAACCGGCGCTGGCCCAGGCCGTGGGCGACCTGTCGGCGGAGCAGGGCCTGCGCGCCGTATTCGGACGCGGCGGCCATGCGGTCGTTGGCGTGACTCGGGGCGAGCAGGGCTGCGCCTGGGTCGACGCCGAGGGCTATCACGAAGAACCCGGCGTCAAGGTGCGCGTGCTGGACACCCTGGCCGCCGGCGATGTGTTTCACGGCGCGTACGCGCTGGCGCTGGCCCAGGGGCGGGACGCGCGCGAATGCGCCCGCTACGCCAATCTGGTCGCTGCCGCCAAGTGCGCGCGCTGGGGCGGCGGGGCCAGCATCCCCACCGTCGCCGAATTGGAAGCATTTGCCCATCATCACCGCGCCGAAGGCGCATGCAAGGAGTATTCATGAGCGGTTCGTTGTCGGCCGGAAAGTTCCGTGCCCTGCGTCGTCTGGCGGATGCCAACGGCAGATTCAAAATGATGGCGGCGGACCAGCGTCCCCCGATCATCAAGGCCATCAATCAAAAGCTGGGCGCCGACAGCGCCACCTACGAGCGGGTGGGCAGCGTGAAGCGCTCGCTGGTCAAGGCGCTGGGCGGGCAGAGCAGCGCCGTGCTGATCGATCCCGACTACGGCTACAGCCAATCGTTCGACGCGCTGCCGGCCGCGCCCGGCCTGCTGCTGACGCTGGAAGATTTTGCCTTTGAAGAATCCCCCGAAGGCAGGAAGACCTTCATCATGCGCGACTGGAGCGTCGAGAAGATCAAGCGCGCCGGCGCCGACGGCGTGAAGCTCCTGCTGTGGTATCGCCCGGACGTGTCGGCCGAGGTGCGTGCGCATCAGCACAAGCTGGTGGAGGAAGTGGGCCAGGCGTGCAAGCAATATGACCTGGCGTTCCTGCTGGAACTGCTGGTGTACCCGTTCGCAGGCGCCGCCGACCACACGACCGATTACATCGAGCACAAGGACAAGCGTCCCGAGCTGGTGCTGCAAAGCGTGCGCGATTTCGCCGACCCCAAGTACGGCGTGGATATCTACAAGCTGGAAAGCCCGCTGGCGGCCAATCACCTGCCCGAACCCGAGGCCGGCGGCAACGCGGTCGCCGACGCGCAGGAATGGTTCAACCGCATGGGGCAGCTGATCGACAAGCCCTGGGTGATGCTGTCCGCCGGCGCGGGCATGGAAGAGTTCCGCCGCGTGCTGCATTACGCCTTCAAGGCGGGCGCCAGCGGTTTCCTGGCCGGCCGCGCCATCTGGTGGCAGGCGTTCCTGAACCAGTACCCCGATCTGGCGGCCATGGAGGGCCAGCTGGGCAAGGAAGGCGTGGGCTATATGGAACAGATCAACCGCATGACGGACCAGATGGCCACGCCCTGGCACAACGCGCCGCTGTACGGCCAACAAGGGCCGGCGCTGGAAGCGGGCGGCTTCTCGTTCCCGTCCGCCTATCCCGCCATCGCCAAACGCGCCTGATCGTCCAGGCCCATCGCACTGAACCACAAGATACGCAAGGAAACAGCAATGATTGATGATCTGAAAGGCCGCCGCATCCTCGTCACGGGCTCCAGCACCGGCATCGGCGCCGCCGTTGCCGTGGGTTACGCCCGCCTGGGCGCGGCCGTGGCCGTGCACTACAACGCCAGCCGTGAACAGGCCGAGGCCGTGGCTGCGCACATCAAGGCCGCAGGCGGCGTCTGCCACCTGGTGGGCGGCGACGTCAGCAAGTCGGCCGAAGCGACCCGCGTGGTTGACGAGGCTGCCGAAAAGCTGGGCGGGCTGGACGTGCTGGTCAACAACGCCGGCGCGTTGGTCAAGCGCGTCCCGCTGGACCAGATCGACGACGACACCTATGACGCGGTGCTGGACCTGAACGTGCGCTCGGTCGTGATGGCCTCGCAAGCGGCTGCGCGCCACATGCGCGAGGCCGGCCGCGGCAGCATCATCAACACCAGTTCGGTGGCCGCGCGCAACGGCGGCGGTCCGGGCGCACTGCTGTACGCGGGCGCCAAGGCCTTCGTGTTGAACGCCACCCGCAACCTGGCCAAGGAGCTGGCCGGCTCCAAGATCCGCGTCAATGGCGTGTCGCCAGGCGTGATCTCCACGCCGTTCCACGAGCGCTACTCCACGCCGGAGATCCTGGAGAACATGCGCAAGACGATTCCCATGGCCTACATCGGCGAGCCCGAAGAGTGCGTGGGCGCCTACGTGTTTTTCGCCTCCGACAAGATGAGCGGTTACATCACGGGCCAGGTGCTGGAAGTCAACGGCGGGCAATTCATGGCGTAGGCGATACCGGCGGGACAGGCGGGGACGCGCTCGATAGACGGCGCGCCCCGCCGGCGTGACCGCGCATGGCGCGCGGCGCGCTGGATTGCCGCAAAGATCGGCGACAAAAATAGAAAGAGAGACATGAACTACGACTTCGATTTCAGCTTTCTGGGGCAGTACTGGCCCATGCTGATGGAAGGCGCGTTGATGACGGCGGAACTGTCCGTCTTCGCGACGATCCTGGGTTTTCTTCTGGGCACGCTGTGCGCGGTGGGCAGCACCTCGCGTTCGGCGTGGCTGCGTGCGCTGGTGGCGGTGTACGTGGAAGTGATCCGCAACACGCCGCTGCTGGTGCAGCTGTTCGTGGTGTTCTTCGGCCTGGCCTCCATCGGTTTGAAGTTTTCGGTGACCGCATCCGCAGTGATTGGGTTGACGATCAATATCGGCGCCTATTCCAGCGAGATCATCCGCGCCGGCATCGAGTCCATCCACAAGGGGCAGGCGGAAGCCGCCGATTGCCTGGGGCTGGCGCGCTGGCAGGTGGTGCTGAAGGTGATCCTGCCGCCGGCGATCGAAAAGGTCTATCCCGCGCTGGCCAGCCAGTATGTGCTGCTGATGCTGGGCACCAGCATCGCGTCGCAGATCTCTGCCGAAGAGCTGACCGGCATCGCCAGCCGCATCCAGTCCGACACCTTCCGGTCCTTTGAGGTGTTCCTGGTGGTGGCGGTGATCTACCTGGCGCTGTCGTTCGTGATGCGCGGCCTGTTCTGGGCGGTAGGGCAGCTGGTGTTCCCGCGCCTGCGCCGTCTGGGCACGAGCCTCTAGGAGCGCGGCATGGGGATTTCATCCGCGCATTTCGCCGCGTTGCTCAACGGCATGATGTGGACGGTGGGCTTGTCGCTCATCGGCTTCATCGTTGGGGGTTCGCTGGGGTTCGTCGTGGCGCTGGGCCGCATTTCGCGCAGCGCGCCCGTGGCCTGGCTGGCCAGCTGCTACGTCAAGCTGATCCAGGGCACGCCGCTGCTGATCGTGATGTTCGTCCTGTACTTCGGCCTGCCGATCGTGGGGCTTGAAGTGCCGCCCATCGTGGCCGCGTCCATCGGCATCACCTTGTTTTCCGCCGCCTATCTGGGCGAGATCTGGCGCGGCTGCCTGCAAGCCGTGTCGCGCACCCAGTGGGAGGCGGCCGATTGCCTGGCGCTGTCGCGCACCCAGCGCCTGTGGCTGGTGGTGTTGCCGCAGGCCTTGCGCATCGCCACCCCGCCCACGGTCGGGTTCATGGTGCAGATCATCAAGAATACGTCGATCGCCTCCGTCATCGGAATGGCCGAGATGACGTACATCGGCAAGATGATCAACAACTCGACGTTTCAGCCGTTTACGACCTACATGATCATCGCGGCGCTGTACTTCTGCCTGTGCTTCCCGCTGTCGTGGTGGAGCCGCCGCCTGGAAAGGAGATTGAATGTCGCCCATCGTTAGTTTCCAGAATGTCCACAAGCGCTTTGGCGAAACGCCGGTGCTCAATGGCGTGAATTTCGACGTCGCGAAGGGGCAGGTGGTTGCCCTGATCGGCAAAAGCGGGTCGGGCAAGAGCACGGCGCTGCGCTGCATCGACCGGCTTGAATCCATCGACCAAGGCGAAATTGTCGTGTGCGGCCATCGCGTCAGCGACCAGGGCACCGACTTGCGGCGCCTGCGCCAGGATGTCGGCATCGTGTTCCAGAGCTACAACCTGTTCCCGCATCTGACCGTCGAGCAGAACATCACGCTGGCGCCGCGCTGGGTCAAGAAGACCGACCGCAAGACGGCGCGCGAACTGGCGCGCAAGGTACTGGCGCAGGTCGGGCTGGAAGAAAAGATCTCGGCCTACCCGGAACAGTTGTCCGGCGGACAGCAGCAGCGGGTGGCGATCGCGCGGTCGCTGGCGATGCAGCCCCAGGTGATGCTGTTCGACGAAGTCACCTCCGCGCTGGATCCCGAGTTGACGGGCGAAGTGCTGAAGACCATCGAGGAACTGGCGCGCCAGGGCATGACGATGCTGCTGGTGACGCACGAAATGGCGTTCGCCGCGCGCATCGCCGATCAGGTCATCTTCATGCACAAGGGCCAGATCCACGAATCAGGGTCGCGCGACATCCTGCGCCAACCCGCCACGCCGGAGTTGAGAAGCTTCGTCGGGTCGGGACTGTAAGCCATTCAAACGCAGCACCCGCGGCCTGGCGTCGGGCCGCGCACAACAACGAGATGTCGATCATTCGACCAGGAGACAAGCATGTCCTTCAAGCTGAAAAACCTGTTGTTCGGGGTGACCGCGGGCTTGGCCCTTGCGGTGGCCGCGCAGTCCGCGGTGGCGGACACGCTGGACACGATCCAGCAACGCAAAAAGATCCTGGTGGCCATCGACGTGGGCAATCCGCCCCACGGCATGATGGACGCCAACTTCAAGCCGGTGGGTTCCGACGTGGAAACGGCCCGCCTGCTGGCCAAGGATATGGGCGTGGAGCTGGAAATCGTCCAGGTCACGGCGCCCAACCGCGTGCAGTACCTGCTGTCCAAGAAGGCGGACATTGTCGTGTCGGCCCTGTCCATCACCGATGAGCGCAAGAAGGTGATCGACTACAGCACGCCGTACGCCGAGCTGCAATCCATCGTGGCCGCGCCCGCCGCCATGGATATCAAGTCGTATGCGGACCTGTCGGGCAAGTCGGTGGCGGTGACCCGCGGCACGGTCAACGACCAGGAACTGACGCGCGGCGTGGCCAGCGTGCCCAACGTCAAAGTGGTGCGCTTTGATGACGATCCTACCTCCACCGCCGCCATCAGCAGCGGGCAGTTGCAGGTGTATGCGTCATCCATGCCTTTGATCACCCAGCTGAAAAAGACCGATCCCAAGGCGGATCTGCAAACCAAGTTCGTCATGAAGTCCTTCCCGCTGGCCATTGCGCTGCGCAAGCAGGAGCCCAAGCTGCAGGCCTGGCTGGACGACTGGGTCAAGAAGAACCTGGCCAACGGCAAACTGGTCGAGATCTACAAGCGTTATCACGGGGTGGACATCGATCCGGGCAAGCTGGCGGCCGAATAAGGGGACAGGCAGGCGGGACGCCGCTGGTTGCGGGGGGGCTGCCCCCGCCTGCCGCCCGTAACACCCCGTATAATCGCTGGTCGAATCCCCCGCCGCACGTGGCGGGCCCAGCGGTAAGAGCCCCCACGCGGCTCGTTTCACTTGTCGGATACGTCTTGAATCTCCCCGCGCTTATTGCCCCCATTGCTGACGATATGAAGGCTGTCGACGCGGTCATCCGCGATCGGCTGAATTCCGATGTGGTCCTGATCCGCACGATTGGCGACTACATCATTGGCGCGGGCGGCAAGCGCATGCGCCCGGCCATGGTGTTGATGGTGGCGCGCGCCTTGGGGTACGAAGGGACGCACCACCAGCTGCTGGCCGCCGTCGTGGAATTCATCCACACCGCCACCTTGCTGCATGACGACGTGGTCGACGAATCCGACCTGCGCCGCGGCCGCGACACCGCCAACGCCGTGTTCGGCAACGCCGCCAGCGTCCTGGTGGGCGACTACCTGTATTCCCGTTCGTTCGAGATGATGGTCGAGGCCGACTCGATGCGCATCATGAGCATCCTGTCGCAGGCCACCACGGTGATCGCCGAGGGCGAGGTGCTGCAGCTGTTGAACGTGCACGACCCGGACGTCTCGCAAGAGCGCTACCTGCAAGTGGTGCGCTACAAGACCGCCAAGCTGTTCGAAGCCGCTGCCCAAGTCGGCGCCATCCTGGCGGGCGCGACGCCCGACCAGGAAGCCGCCGCGGCCGCCTACGGCCGCCATGTCGGCACGGCCTTCCAGCTGGTGGACGACGTGCTGGACTACAGCGGCGACGCCGCAGCTCTGGGCAAGAACGTGGGCGACGACCTGCGCGAAGGCAAGCCGACCCTGCCGCTGATCCGCGTGATGGAAGTGGGCACGGCCGAGCAGCAGCAACTGATCCGCGAGGCCATCAAGACGGGCGACGCCGACTTCGCCGCCGTGGCCGCCGCCATCCAGGCTACCGACGCGCTGGAACACGCGCGTCTGGCCGCGGTCGCCGAAGCCGATCGGGCCCGCGAAGCCCTGTCCGCCTACCCCGCTTCCCCTTTCTTGAATTCTCTGCTAGAATTCTGCGCTTTCGCGGTGAATAGAGATCGCTAGCGCGGAAACCTGATTCGGGTGATTGAAAAACGAGGTTGAAAAGCCCGATTTTCAAAAAAACTGAATTTGGGTTCTAATAGCGGTCGCTGTTGATAGCGAAAAGCAGCAAGCGAAAGACAGCAAGATGTTTGGTTGCACTGAGCGTAGCCGAGCAAGCAGGTAGGCAGAAATGCCTAGATAGTAAGACTCGGGGCGTAGCTCAGCCTGGTAGAGTACTGCGTTCGGGACGCAGGAGTCGGAGGTTCGAATCCTCTCGCCCCGACCACTTGATGTGGTCGAATTTTTGAAAGTGTTTCCCGACACTTTTAGCTGAAAGCCGGTATCGCGCAAGCGGGCCGGCTTTTTTGCGTTTGGGGTTTGTGTGCGTTTGGCGACAGTAGGATCGGCGATGCGCCAATCGCGCCGCTGGTTTTCCGGTAATCAGGCCGTCCAATCCTCCAGACGAAGGCCGGGTACGCGGGCGAACTGGCGGGGATTGCTTGCCACGAGGACGAAGCCTTGAGACCGGGCGTGAGCCGCGATCGTAGTCAAGGACGTCAAGGCGCGCCAGGAAACCCTCCACGACGGCTTGAGTGCGCGCGGGCGCGGCTGATGGCCCACTTGGCATTCAGGAGACCTCGGTTTACTTTCGACGCTTATCAGCGTCCGGAGTCATGCCGTGGCAGAAAAACATCCCGCGAGGGCCGTCAAGTCAGCGAAGCGTCCCGGCGCTCAGCCTGCCGAACCTGTCCTGCTGTCTGGCGGCAACCCGCAAATTCCCAAAGGCGAGGGCGATGGCCCCGTGCAAGCCTATATTGCGGCCATGCCGGGCTGGAAGCGCGACCTGGGGCGTCGGCTTGACGCGCTGATCGTGAAGACCGTTCCTGCCGTGCATAAAGCCGTCAAATGGAATTCGCCGTTTTACGGCTTGAAGGGCGAGGGCTGGTTCCTCAGCCTTCATTGCTTCACCAAATACGTCAAAGTCGCCTTCTTCCGCGGGCAGTCGCTGCAACCCGTGCCGCCGGGCGCGTCCAAGAGCCAGGACACGCGTTACCTGGATATCCGGGAAGACGATGTCCTGGACGAGGTTCAATTCAGCGATTGGGTCAGGCAGGCCAGCCAGTTGCCGGGTGAACGGATGTGAGGGGTCGAAGCAAGCGCGGCGCAGGCACCCCATAGGCCCCGCGTGGAGCGTTGATCGCCGGGGCGTGCGAAACACTCGCAACAATAAATTACGTCCCTGGCAATGGGGCGGTCGGCGCCCGCATGCTGCGGTCTGCGGCCCCCGGCATGACCGCAGCCCGCGCCACGGCTTGGTCCCAGCCAGGCATCCCTCCGCGCAGGCAAGCGGGGGCACGCCAAAAGGTGAGCGAGGCCGCCGGCCGAACCATGTTTCTGCGCGCGATCTGGGGGTTGCGGCGTCATTCCAAGTCAGTAGGATGCGCGATCACGCATCCGACTCCGCCCCATCCAAGGACCGATCCCATGACGCTGCCGCGACCGCGCGTTGCCCTTTCCGCCCTGACGCTTGCCCTGGCCTTGACGGGATGCGTGACCCAGCAGAATTCATACGGCGAGGGCACCATGGATGATCCGCGCTATGCGCAGCTGCTGGACCTGATCGACAAGGCGTTGAAGTCGAACATGGCGGTGGTGCTGGTCGCCGACGTGATGCCGCATGCCACGCTGAACGACGCGGAATCCATGATGAAATGGACCGGCAATGTGATCTTCACGCATGAGCAGATGCCGAACATCACCTTCGGCCGCAAGTTCCAGAACAATGCGCTGCAACGCGACAAGGACGCCACGTATCTGTTCAAGGCGTTCGAGGTGCATATCCTGCCTCCCGGCAAATACCTGCTGACGGGCGGTGACGATTACAAGCTGAACGCCTTGCTGGACCAGGTGGGCGCGCGCAGCGGTCCCGCAGGGTCGGGCCGTGGCGCCAAAGGCACCGCGTATCTGTCGCCGGAGCTCTATCGCGAATACTACAAAGAGACCAATTGGCACGAGGGCACCACCGGCACCCAGCTCAAGACGCGCACGGTCTGCACCGCAGTGCATCGCGGGACGGGCGCCTGCGTCAGCTGGGGCGAAGAGCAATACACCGAAACCACGCAGGGCTCTCGCGCCGGCTACTACGAGCAAACGGACTCGCGGGACATTCCCGCGATCAAGGTGGCGTCGCGCCTTGCCCCGAAGCTGGCGCTGGGCAGTTTCACGCTCAAGGGCGGCCAGTTTGTGCTGAGCCAGCGTGTGCACATGAGGACGCCCAGCTATCAGTACAAGCAGTCGGCCTGCCGCGCGGTCGATCCGAAGAAGATCGAGTGCCCGCTGGAGGACTTCACCGTCTACACGCGTCCGGCGCCCATGGACTTTACCCAGAAGCTCATCGCGCGGCGCGACCTGAGCGATGCGCACCGGCAACTGCTGTCCACCTTGCAACCCATGCAGATCACGCCGTTGGGCAAACAGGGGATGGAGGATCCGATCTGGGGCGTGCCGCTGTCGATAGGCACTGGCAAGTAAGCTGTCGACCGTCCCCACCATCTAGAGAACTTCACAGCATGATCCGTCATTTGGTCCTTGCAGCATCGTTGGCCATCGCGAGCAGCGCTGCGGCCGCTGCGCCCTCATTCAACTGCGCCAAAGCCGCCACGCCGGTCGAGAAGTCCATTTGCGGGAATTCCCGGCTGGCCGGCCAGGATGCGGCCATCGCGCAGCAATACAACGCAGTGCGCGGCAAGCTGGACGCCGACGCGGCCAAATCGCTGACCGCCGACCAGCGTTATTTCCTGGGTGTGCGCGACAAGATCTATGCGGAACCCTTCTCGGGCAGCACGCCGATCAAAGAGATCACCACCAGCATGGATTACCGCCTGCGGTTCCTGAAGGCCATCAATCCGCAGCCGCCTGCCGGCTTTGTCGGCAAGTGGAAAAACATCGAAGGTGAAATCGAGATCACGCAGGCCGCCGACGGCAAGCTGTTCGTGTCGGCCAACTCGGCCCAGCCCTATAACGGCCGTTGGGTCTGCGATTTGAGCGGCAGCGCGGTCGTCTCGGGCGACACCCTGAGCGTCACCTATCAGGATGGTGCGCCCTGGGTGCTTACGCTGACGCGCCGCGGCGCAGTCCTGGTGGTCCGCGAAGTGCCGCCCGCCGGTGCCAAGGACGACGGGTTCGGCCCGCCCTTTTGCGGCATGAACGGCAGCCTGTACGGCGACTGGTTCGCGGTGCGCTGACCCCAGGCATCAAACGCCGATCGGTCCTCCGTCCGCACGTTGGATCACCACCGTCGATGAACGCGGGCGTACCGTGGCCGTGGAGGCGACGGTGGCGTCGTCCGTGCCGTAGGCCGGCCAGTTCACCGGGTGCTGGATGTTCAGGAAGACGCTGGTGTGGTCGGGCGTGATGGCGAAGCCGGTGATTTCGGCTTCGTTGGGGCCGACGAAGAAGCGGCGCAGGTCGGCCTGGTTGGAGGCGTTGACGGCCGGGCCCGTGCCGGTGCTGTCGGCGAGCGATCCGGGAATCACGGCCAGCATCTGGTCGTTGGTGGCGCGGGCCACGTTGTTGTTGCGGCCGCCATCGATGCCGTTGTCGGTCTGGATCCACAGGATGCCGCGGCTGTCGAAGCCCAGGCCGTCGGGGCTGGCCAGCTGGTTCAGCGCGGTCAGGCCCGAGCGGTTGGTGTCGGCGTCGGCGCCGGCGTCCGAACCGAAGACGAAGATGTCCCATTCGAACTTGGTCGAGCCGGCTTCGTCGTGCCAGCGGATGATGTGGCCGTTGACGTTGTTCAGGCGCGGGTTGGGCGGGTTGGTGCCGGTCGCGGCATTGCGGCTGGTGTTGTTGGTCAGCGTCAGGTAGATGTCGCCGTTGGTGGGGTGCGTGGCCGTCCACTCGGGGCGGTCCATCGGGGTAGCGCCCACGAAATCGGCCGCGCCGCGGGTGTTGATCAGGATGGCATCCAGGCTGCCGAATTCATCAGCCAGCGTGCGCCCGCCGGTGCCTTGGGTGGCGCCGGTCAGCGCCAGCCATTCGCCCGTGCCGTCCGCGTTGAAGCGGGCGACGTACAGCGTGCCGCGGTCCAGGTATTTGGCGCCGACGGCCAGGCGGTCGGTGCGGTCGGCATCCTTCGGGTCCCACACGGCTTCCGACACGAAGCGGTATACGTATTCGAAGCGCGAATCGTCGCCGCTGTAGAAGGCCAGCGGCTTGCCGGCTTCGGGCTTGCTGTAGGCGCAGCCTTCGTGGGCGAAGCGGCCCATCGACGTGCGCTTGGTGGCGATGCTGGTCGGATCGTAAGGGTCGATCTCGACCAGGTAGCCGAAGCCATTGACTTCATTGCGCCAATCTTGCGTGGCGCTGGCGCCGGTTTCCGTGACGTTGAAGCGCGCGAATTCGCCCAGCACTTCCGTGGCGTCGCCAATAGCGGTTTCCCAACGGTAGCGGCCGGCGGGGCCTGCCGACACGCCGACGCGGCGCTGGTGCGCCGGCCGCGTGCCGGTATTCACGAAGCAGGCCGCCCAGTTCTCTTCGGCGGTGATGTAGGTGCCCCACGGCGTGTAGCCGTTGCCGCAGTTGTTGTTCGTGCCGCGCACTTGCGTGCCGTTGGGCGAGAACGGGGTCTTGACCCAGTCCGTGCCGCCCACGGGGCCGGCCAGCTTCATGGCAGTGGCGGAGGTGAAGCGGCGGTTGTAGCGCGAGTTGTTGACGATGGTCCAGCGGCCGTTTGCGCGGCGCACGTGGACGATGGCCACGCCGTGCGCGTTGATTTCCTTGCGCACTTCTTCGGCGGGACGCTTGCCGGCGACGAGCGTCGGGCCGTTGGGGTGCAAGGCGTTCTCGTCGATGTATTCGTGGTTGACCGCCAGCAGGCCTTCGGTGGAGCTGCCTTCGATCGGGAAAAAGTGCATGCCATCGTGGTGCATGCCCATGGCGTTCAACAGGTCGTTCGAGCTGTTGTTGCCGTTCTGGTCCCACGGCTGGGCGTTGTCGTTCAGCGGCGTGCCCCAGGGTGCGAAGACGTGGGCGACGTAGCCGTTGGGCACCACGCAGCCGTCAGTCATCGAGGTGGGCAAGGAGTCGAAGCCCAGTTTGATGGGGGCCGGTGGTTCGGTGCCGGGGACTTCGGGATTCGGATTCGGGTTGGGGTTTGGACCACCGACGGCGTCGTCATCGTCATCGCTGCTGTTACAGCCGGCCAGGCCCAGGCTCGTCATCGTGGCGAACGCGGCGGCCAGACCGCCGCGCATCATCGTGCGGCGTGACAGGTTCTTTTCCAGGATTTCACTGAACGGCGTGTTCAGGCCAGGGTTGCGGACGGTCTTGTCGGAGATGGATTTGCTCATTGGGATTCCTGGCGCGAGGGCTGCGGCTTGATCGGACGAGCAATGCTAGAAGTCC
>NZ_DBHKZA010000091.1:11900-22054 GCF_057314935.1 Achromobacter sp. | reverse complement strand
TGTTGTCGGTGCCCTTGGCCAGCATGGCCTCCAGGCGTTCAATCATTCCTTCCATCGCGGCGCTCCTGCTGGCACTTGACTGTCGTTGCGACATGATAGGACGGCGGCTGCGTTGCCGCCTGAATGGCCCCTCGCCCGCGCGGGATTAGGCTCGCCTGGCACCAACGATCCGTTTCCTTGCGTTTCAAGAATACGCCGCTGGGGAATCCTTCAGTGAATACTCTGTCTGACGTGGAGTCTCCTGGTTGAAGGAAACCGCTTTATGGCACGGCTGACATCCTGGCTTTTCCGCTTGATCCCCTTGCTGTTGCTGCCGCTGGCCGCAGGGGCGCTCGCCCAGCAGGCCCCCTCACTGCAGGCGCGGGACGTCGCCTTGGTCAATCGGGTGACCTGGGGCGCCACGCCGACCGAATTGGCTCGTGCCCAGACGATGGGAATCGACCGCTACCTGCTGGCGCAATTGCATCCGGCGGCGCAAGCGCCACTGCCGGCCGAAGTGCAGCGGCGCATCGACGCCTTGTCCATTTCGACGCAGTCAGACGAGCAAGCCCGTGCGGCCCAGATAGACATCCGGCAAAAAGCCAAGGACCAGTCCGAAGAGGACAAGCTGAGCGCCAACCGCCAAGCCAGAAAGATGGCGCGCGAACGCGGCGCGGAAGTCGGCGAGCGCGCTTTGTGGCGGGCGCTTTACTCCCCCGATCAATTGCAAGACCAGATGACCTGGTTCTGGATGAACCACTTCAACGTGGACAGCGAGAAAGGCGACGTCGGCATGTTCCTTTCGCAATACGAAGACCGCGCCATCCGTCCGCACGCCCTGGGCAAGTTCCGCGATCTGCTGGCCGCCACCATGCGGTCTCCGTCCATGCTGATCTATCTGGACAATACACAGAACGTGGCCGGCAAGATCAATGAGAACTACGCGCGCGAACTGATGGAGTTGCACACCTTGGGCGTGGACGGCGGCTATTCCCAGAACGACGTGCAGGAGCTGGCCCGCATCCTCACCGGCCTGGGGCTGGGCAGTAGCCTCGAGCCGCCCAAGGTCAAGCCTGCGTTGCGCGGGCAGGTCGTGCAGCAGGGCTATTTCCTTTTCAACCCCGCCCGCCACGATTACGGCAGCAAAGTATTCCTGGGGCACACCATCGCCGGCGCCGGCATGCAGGAAGTGGAACAAGCGGCCGACCTGCTGGCCCGCCATCCTGCCACCGCAAGATTCGTCAGCCGCAAGCTGGCGGTTTTTTTCGTCGGCGACGCGCCGCCGGCCTCCCTGGTAGACAAGATGAGCCGGACATTCCTGGACAAGGACGGCGATATCTCCGCCACGCTGCGCACCCTGTTCGCCTCGCCCGAATTCGCCGCATCCCTGAAGGCCGGCGTCTTCAAGGACCCCGTGCACTATCTGTACTCCTCATTGCGGTTGACGTACGACGGCCTGCCGCCCATCGTCAATGCACGCGGCAGCATCAACTTGCTCAAGCAGCTCGGGCAGCCCTTGAACCAGCGATTGACCCCGGACGGTTACCCGCTGTCTCAATCCGATTGGGCCGGGTCTGGCCAGATGACGGCACGCTTTGAAATCGCCAGCACCATTGCCGGCGCGCCGCGGGTGTTCTATAGGGAAAAGCCCGACGAGCAGCCGCCGAACGTGCCGCGCCCCCCACACTTGCTGAAAGCCAATGCGGGCAATGGCCTCTTCTCGACGTTGTCGCCCCGCACGCGAGAGGCCATCGAGCAAGCCAAATCGACCCCTGTCGCCAACACCTACCTGCTGGCTTCGCCAGAGTTCATGCGCCGCTAGGAGCCCCCATGGATCGACGCCGACTGCTTCAATTGATGGCTGCCGCCCCGCTAGTGCTGGGCGGCGGCCGGCTCTACGCCGCGCCTGCCGCGTCGGGCAACCGCTTGCTGGTGGTGTTCATGCGCGGGGCGTACGACGCGGCCAGCTTGCTGGTTCCCGCAAGCAGCGACTTCTACTATGACTCGCGCCCCACCATCGCAATTGCCCGGCCCGGCGGCGGGCCGGGTTCCGCATTGCCGCTGGCTGACGGCTGGGCCTTGCATCCGGCCTTGGCTGACAGCCTGCTGCCGTTCTATGAAAAGCGGCAGTTGGCCTTCGTGGCGTTTGCCGGCACCGACGACCTCAGCCGCAGCCATTTCGAAACGCAGAACAGCATCGAGCGTGGGCAGGCCTCCGGAAAAGGCGGCGACTACCGGTCGGGGTTCCTCAACCGGCTTGCCACCGCGTTGAACGCCAAGCAGTCCCAGCCGGCCGCCTTCACCTCTGAAGTGCCGCAGATATTCCGAGGCGACACGCGCATCCCCAACATCGACTTGCTGGGTGCGGGACGCAAATCCCGCCTGAACGAAGAAGACGCCCACATCATCGCTTCGCTCTACGAGGGCACGGACCTGCACGCCGCCGTGACCGAAGGCCAACGCGTCATGGGCGCCGCGCGGGCGGAGATCGACGCCGAAATGCAGGCGGCCAACGGCAATGCCATATCCACCGACAAGCTTGAACTGGAAATCCGCCGCATCGCCCGCTTCATGGCCGACCGCTACAACCTGGGCTTTGTCGATGTGGGCGGCTGGGACACGCACGTGGGCCAAGGCGCCGCCACCGGCGCGCTGGCCAACCGCCTGAGCCAACTGGGCCGGGCGCTTGCCGCCTACGCCGAGGCGATGGGTCCAGCGTGGCAACAGACCACCGTCGTCGTGATCAGCGAGTTCGGCCGTACCTTCCGCGAAAACGGCAACAAGGGCACCGACCACGGGCATGGCACGGTGTACTGGGTAATGGGCGGCAATGTGCGCGGCGGTCGCATCGCGGGCCGGCAAGTCGCGGTCAAGCGCGACACCCTGTTCCAGGACCGCGACTATCCCGTGCTGAACGAATACCGCGCCGTCTTCGCCGGCCTGTTCTCGCGGCTGTACGGGCTGGACAAGGCGCGCCTGGCGCAGGTGTTCCCCGGCGTGACTCCGCTGGACTTGAAGCTGATCTGACCGCTGCGCCTGGGCGGGCCCAGGCGCTACACTCGACGGGCAAGCCAGCGCACTGGCGCCCTCGCGTCCAGACGCCTGACACAGGAGCCCGCATGAGCAAGATCTTCGATTTCACTGCCCGCGACATCAATGGGGAAGACCAATCCCTGGACATCTACCGCGGCCGCGTGTTGCTGGTGGTGAACGTCGCATCCAAGTGCGGCTTCACGCCGCAGTATGCGGGCCTGGAAGAACTCTACCGATCGCTGCGCGACGACGGGCTGACGGTGCTGGGTTTTCCTTGCGACCAGTTCGGTCACCAGGAGCCCGGCGACGAAGCCGAGATCCGCAACTTCTGCTCGACCCAATACGACATCACCTTCCCGCTCTACGCGAAAGTCGACGTCAATGGCGCCGACGCGCATCCGCTATACCGCTGGCTCAAGGGCGAAAAGCCCGGCGTCTTCGGCACCGAAGGCATCAAATGGAACTTCACCAAGTTCCTGGTCGGCCGCGACGGCCAGGTCATCAAGCGCTACGCGCCGACCGACACGCCAGCGGGCCTGAAGGACGATATCGTCCGGGCGCTGTCCGCGCCCGTCTGAGCCCGCGCCGGGCCAGGGCCTGCCAGCACAGGCCCTAGCGCAAGGGTGGCAGGCGGCGGCGCACGGTGTGCGCCTTGACGATCGCGGTATTGGTTTCGGCGAATTCCGTCACGCGCTCAAGAATCCCGTCCAGGTGCGAGATCGATCGCAGCACCACGCGGGCGATGAAGCAGTCATCGCCCGTCACCTTGTCGCATTCCACGAATTCCGGGATCTCCTGGATCAGCCCTTCCACATGCCGCAGTTGCCCGGGCAAGGGGCGGATGCGCACGATGGCCTCCAACGTGTATCCCAACGCCACCGGATCCACATCCAGCGTATAGGCACGGATCACGCCCGATTCCTCCAGCCGCCGCAGGCGGTCCGCCACGCTGGGCGCCGACATGCCCACTTGCCGGGCCAGATCGGCCGTGGTGGTGCGCGCGTTGGCCGACAGGGTCTCGACCAGGCGGCGGTCGATGCCGTCCAGAACGGGGGTTTCGCTTTTTAGGTCGTTTTGCATAAATTCCACCTAAAAGAAGGTATGACGTTAAAAACACCACACGAACATCATATAACCGCCTTGATCTGCCTGGGATAATTTCTCCATCGTACATCGCGGACAGCCCGCCCGGAGAACCTTCATGAATCCCGCATCAGAACGCCTCGGCCTGGCGCAAATGGCCACCGCCATGACGCTGTCCGGCACCCTGGGCGTGTTCGTCATCGAGTCCGGCCAAAGCGCCTGGAACGTCGTATTTTTCCGCTGCGTCTTCGGCGCCCTGTCGTTGTTCCTGTATTGCTGGGCACGCGGCCTGATCAAGCCCGGCCTGTTCACGGCCAAGACACTGGCCCTGGCGCTGGCGGCCGGGGCCGCGCTGGTCCTGAACTGGGTCCTGCTGTTCTCCGCCTACCGGCTGGCGTCCATCTCGTTGGCCACGGCGGTCTATAACGTGCAGCCCTTCTTCCTGATCGGGCTGGGCGTGCTGTTCCTGGGCGAACGCCCGTCGCGCGGCAAGCTTGCGTGGTCGGTCGTGGCCTTTGCCGGACTGCTGCTGGTGCTGCGCCTGTCAGAAACCGGCGGGGTGGCCGGCAGCGAATACCTGTCTGGGCTGATGCTGGGCCTGGGGGCCGCCGCCCTCTATGGCATCACCGCCATTATCGTCAAGCGGCTGACGGGCATCCCGCCGCAGGTGCTGGCCCTGGTGCAGGTCACGCTTGGGGCCATCATGCTGTTGCCCATGGCGGACTTCAACGCCCTGCCCGCCACCCCCTTGCAATGGGGCTACCTGGTCGCCCTGGGCCTGATCCACACCTGCCTGATGTACATCCTGATGTACTCGGCCATCCAGAAGCTGCCGACCACATCCACCGCCGCGCTCAGCTTCATCTATCCCGCTGTGGCCATCATGCTGGATTTCCTGATCTACGGCCACCGGATGGACGCCACGCAGGTCGTGGGCGTGGCGATGATCTTCCTGGCCGCCGCGGGCGTCAGCCTGAACTGGACTTGGCGCCTGCCGGGCCGCCCGCGCCCTGGCGCCGGCGCGGCCTGACCGCGGCAGCAGCAGAGGAAACCCGCACCCCGGCCTCGGTTATTCGGGGCGGGGCCGAGCCGTCCCCGCTATCATGGCTTTTCCATCCGCCGGGTCCCGCCGGCGGCGCCAAGATTCCCAGGACGCTTCCCATGATCGATCTCTACTACTGGACCACCCCCAACGGCCACAAGATCACGCTGTTCCTTGAAGAAACCGGCCTGCCCTACAAGATCCACCCGGTTAACATCAGCCGCGGCGATCAGTTCAAGCCCGAATTCCTGGCCATCGCGCCGAACAACCGCATTCCCGCCATCGTCGACCAGGCGCCGGCCGACGGCGGCGCGCCGATCTCGCTGTTCGAGTCGGGCGCCATCCTGCAGTATCTGGCCGAGAAGACCGGCCGCTTCCTGCCCGCCGACGTGCGCGGCCGCGCCGAAGTCTCGCAATGGCTGTTCTGGCAGATGGGGGGCTTGGGGCCCATGGCCGGCCAGAACCACCACTTCTCGGGCTATGCGCAAGAACGCATCGCCTACGCCATCGACCGCTACGTCAAAGAGACCAATCGCCTGTACGGCGTGTTGAACAAGCGCCTGGCCGACCGCGAATTCGTGGCGGGCGACTATTCCATCGCGGACATGGCCGCCTATCCCTGGATCGTGCCCCACGCCAAGCAGGGCCAGGACCTGAACGACTTCCCGCACCTGCAGCGCTGGTTCAACGCGATCGCCGCGCGCCCCGCGACCCAACGCGCCTATGCGCTGGCTGACACCATCAATACCGCGCCGTCGATCAGCGACGAGGAATCCCGCCGCATCCTGTTCGGCCAGACCGCGCAGCAAGTCGCCCGCTGATCCGCCGGAGACCGCCCATGACAGCACCGAAACTGGCGTTCCGCCGCGCGCGCGCCGACGACCTCCCGCATATCATCGCGATGCTGGCCGACGACGAATTGGGGGCCACGCGCGAAGACCCGTCCGTGCCGCCGAATCCGCGGTACGTGGCCGCGTTTACCGCGATCAACCAGGATTCCAACCAATTCCTGGCAGTGGTCGAGCAGGATTCGCACCTGGTCGGCTGTTTGCAGTTATCGTTCATACCCGGCCTGTCGCGGCAGGGCCAATGGCGCGGACAAATCGAGAGCGTGCGCATCGCCTCGTCGTCACGCGGCCAGGGCCTGGGACGCGCCATGTTCGAATGGGCGATCGAACAATGCCGCATCCAGGGATGCGGCCTGGTCCAGCTGACCACCGACCGTGCGCGCCCGGACGCGCGCCGGTTCTATGAAAGCCTGGGTTTCAAAGCCAGTCACGATGGCATGAAGCTCAGCCTGTAGTGCAAGTAGATGATTTTGCAAGGAGCGCCCATGCATGGCGAATATAAAGTCCCCGGCGGCAAACTGGTCGTTGCGGATCTGGAAGTGCGCGACGGCCGCCTGGCCGATGTGCGGATCAGCGGCGACTTCTTTCTTGAACCGCCCGAAGCGCTTGAAGCCATCAACAATGGCCTGAACGGCATGCCCGCCGACGCAGGCGAACTGGAACTTGCGGTCGCCGTCCAGTCGGCGCTGCCCGCCGATGCCGAACTGTTCGGCTTTTCCGCCGAGGCCGTCGCCGTCGTCCTGCGGAGGGCGCTGGCATGACGCGCACCGACTGGAACGACTACGACTGGCAACTGATCCACGAAGGCCCCCAGGAGCCGTCGCTGCACATGGCGCTGGACGCCGTCATCACCGATGAAGTCGGCGCCGGCCAGCGGCCGCCGACCTTGCGCATCTGGGAATGGTCCGCGCCGGCCGTGGTCATCGGCCGCTTCCAATCCTTGAAAAACGAAGTCGACCCGGACGGCGCCAAGCGCCACGGCATCGAGGTCGTGCGCCGCGTGAGCGGCGGCGGCGCAATGTTCATCGAACCCGGCAACTCCATCACCTATTCGCTTAGCGCGCCGCAGGCGCTGGTGCACGGCATGAGCTTCCAGGAATCCTATGCCTTCCTGGACGCCTGGGTGCTGACCGCGCTGCAGGGCCTGGGCATCAAGGCCTGGTACCAGCCGTTGAACGACATCGCCTCGGATATCGGCAAGATCGGCGGCGCCGCGCAAGCCCGCCGCGCCGGTGCCGTGCTGCACCACGTGACCATGTCCTATGACATCGATGCCGATAAAATGGTCGAAGTCTTGCGGATCGGCCGGGAAAAACTGTCCGACAAGGGCACCACCAGCGCCAAGAAGCGCGTTGACCCGCTGCGCACGCAGACCGGGCTGGCACGCGAGGTCATCATCGACCGCATGGTGGAAACTTTTGCCGGCCTGCACCGTCTGACCCCCGGGCAGATCGGCAGCGACACGCTGGCGCGCGCCCGGCAACAGGCCGACGAAAAGTTCTCCACCCCTGAATGGACCGGCGTGGTGCCCTGACCGCCAGAGCCTGTTGCCACCAGCCTTGATTTTGTGGAGGTAGTTCAATGCATCGCACGTTCACGCCGCAAGGCGCGATAAGCGGTCTGATCCTGGGCGCCGCCCTGTTGGCGCTGGCCGGCTGCGGCAGTGCGCCGCCGGCGAACATCACCCTGGCCAGCCCCTCCTCCTCCACGCCGGAGAAGGTGGGAGACCTGTCCACTGAACGCATCAAATGGGCCTCGAACAAGCCCGGCTGCGAGGGCGACTGCCCGCGCATCGAGATCGACAGCGTGGCGTTTCCCGGCATCCCCAAGCTGACGGCGCTGGTGGATCACGTGCTGGCGTATATGACCGGCACCGACGCCAACCGCCGCGGCCCGTACAACACGCTGTCTGAATACACGCAATACTTCTGGTCCACGGCCCGTCCGCGCGACGCCACCTATTTCAAGGCCAGCGTCAAGGACACCGTCGGCGACATCGTGTCGATCGAACTGCACACCGAGCAATTCCTGACCGGTGCCGCGCATGGCATTCCGGCGACACAGTACCTGAACTGGGAACGCAGCCGCGACCGCGTCATGAGCCTGGACGAAGCGCTGATCCCCGGGCGCCGCGGCGAATACGTGGCGGCGCTGCAGCGCGCCCACGCGAAGTGGCTGGCGGGCAATCCGGACGCCAAGCGGGACCCCGCGGCCTACAGCAAGATGTGGCCCTTCCAGGAAAGCGACAACTTCGCGCTGACGCGCGACGGCATCGTCGTGAAGTACGACGCCTACTCGATCGCCCCCTATTCGCACGGCGAGCCCGAGCTCGTCATCTCGAACGCGGATCTGCGCGGCATCTTCAAACCGGAATTGCTGCCGAAGTCGTAACCGGTATCGGTGGCGGCAATCTTCACGCGTGCCGTCACCGGGCGCCATGCTTGCCCCCGATACGCGAAGGCCGGCGACAGGCATCGTGCCTGTCGCCGGCCTTTTCCGCGCGCCGCGGCGCGCGAGGTCTCTTCGAGACCGGGGTTCGGGTGAGCGGACTGAGGGTGGAGCTAGGGAGGTGGCCGCTTTTTTCGCGTCTGTGGCCGGGTAAGACGCCCAGTCCGCTCAATGCAACCGCGGCCTGAAGGAACGGGCGGCGCGCGACATGCGCGCCCGCCGCCCGCTCACGTCAGGCGCTTAGAAGCGGTGACGGATACCGACGATACCGACGGTGCTCTTCAAGCCGTCGACAAACGCGAAGTCGGTGGCGTACGAACCCAGCGCGTACAGGTTGGTGCGCTTGGACAGGTTGTACGTGTAGCCGATGCTGTAGACGTTCATCGTCGACTCGTTGCCGGCCGTCAGCGGGTTGCTGCCGTTCGGGTCAGCGCGCTGCCACGACGCCAGGATGCTGCTGGCGCCCAGCGGCACGGTCAGGCCGACCAGGTACGAGTTGGCCTTGAAGCCCGAAACCGCGACGTTCGTGCCGAAGCTGGTGGCCGCGGGGCTGCCGCTGCCGAACGAGTTGATGCTTTGGCCAGTGAACCAGCCGTCGCGCGTCTGGCCGAAGCCCAACGCCAGCTTCAGCACTTCGAAGTCGTACGCGCCGGCGATCGTCCAGGACTTGGGCGTGGCGTCGGTGTTCAACTGGTTGGCGGGGTTCAGCTGGTCATACGTCAGCGCGACGTTCACCGGGCCGTTGACGTAGCGCAGGCCGGTCGTGATGGCGCGGGTGTTGTCGGCGGTCTTGAAGCCGGTTTGAGCGGCGGTGGTGTCGGCCGCGTTGAACGAGTAGCCGACGCCGAACTGGAAGCCGCTGAACGACGGGGTCGAGTACTGCACCATGTTGTCGTAGCGGACCGTGTTGGCGGCGCTGAAGGCCACGCCGACGTTAGCCTGGCCGTAGCTGCCGGCAAACGGCTCGATCGCGGCCAGGTACTTCGACGCGATGTTGGTCTGGCGGCCGAATTCCAGCAGGCCCCAGGAGTCGCTCTTCAGGCCGACGGTGGCTTGGCGGCCGAACAGGCGGCTGCTTTGGCCCGATTGGCCGTTGCCCGAGTTGAAGCCGCTTTCCAGCGTGAACACGGCGCTCAGGCCGTCGCCCAGGTCTTCGGCGCCGCGCAGGCCCCAACGCGAACCGCTCGACACGCCATTGACCATGCCGAACTTCGATTCTTTGTAATCGTTATTGCCCTTGATTTGCTGGAAGCCGATACCAGTATCGATCAGGCCGTACAGCGTCACCGACGTTTCGGCTTGGGCCACGCCGGACAGGGCGGCGAACAGCGCGGTGACGAGCAGAGTCTTTTTCATTGCGTAATCCCTTTGATTGAACATACATGCGCAGGTGGCTGGGTTTGCAAGGCAAACGGCGTGCGGCGCATGGCAGGAACGAATTCTAGGGACGCAATGTGTCAGTTTTCTAGACGCAAGGAAAACCCGTCCAAGATCTCGAAAAAAACGCCTACTTGTGGCCTGAGCTCCACACCCGGGCCCAGTGTAGGGCGCTGTCCCGGGCCTGTCATCGGGGTGTGCTAACAAGCAACATATGCCCTGCCCCGGCACCGCGCCCGGCATCGCGCCCGATAGGACGCCCGTACCGGTACGCAACACTCAGCGAGCCCCCGTACCGGTACGCAACGCTCAGCGAGCCCCCTGCAGCGGCAGCAGCCGCCGAT
>NZ_DBHKZA010000091.1:0-11800 GCF_057314935.1 Achromobacter sp. | reverse complement strand
CCCGTACCGGTACGCAACGCTCAGCGAGCCCCCTGCAGCGGCAGCAGCCGCCGATAGCCTTTGGGCAGCGGATGCCGGGCGTGTTCGGCCACCGTGCGCGCCAGCCGCGCCGACAGCGCGTCCGGAAACGGCGTGGCGCGCCGCGTGTTCAGGTCGACATGCAACGACAGCTGCTCCATGGTGGCGGCCAGGTAGCCGTCGCGCGTCTGCGTCAGCTCCATCAGGCACAGCAGCCGCTTGTCGTCGGACGCAAGCAAGCGCACCTGCAGCGCGAGGGGATCCCCCTCCAGCACTTCGCGCAGGTAGGCCACGTGCACGTTCATCGTATAGATGCCGCAGCGCGTCGCCTCGGTGTAGTCCAGCCCGACGCCGACCTGGCTGAGCAGTTCGAATCCCACCCGGTCGAAGATGCCGACATAGTGGGCGGCGTTCAGATGGCCGTACGCGTCGATCCAGGCGGGATCCACGGCCAGCGTCGTGGACGGCAAGCTTTGCGTCATTGGGTATCTCCTGAAATGGAAATCGCCCCTTTCGGGGCGATTTCTGTTTTTGTCTCCCTCTACCTCCTCGGCGAGTCGTTCAAGAACGCCTCGCCGATTCAGTCATCAAGGATACAGGCCGCGCACTTGGCGCGCTTGCAGGATCCGGGTGCAAGCCACGATGAACGCGGCGGTGCGCAACGTGACCTTGTGCTCCTTGGCCACTTGCGACACGGAGCCGTAGGCTTCGCGCATGATGCGTTCCAGGCGCTGGTTGATCTCTTCTTCGCTCCAGAAGAAGCTGGAGAAATCCTGCACCCATTCAAAATAGGACACCGTCACGCCACCGGCGTTGGCCAGCACGTCCGGCACCACGTACACGCCGTGTTCAGCCAGGATGTCGTCCGCTTCCGGCGTGGTCGGGCCGTTGGCGCCTTCCACCACGACCTTGGCGCGCACCTTGGGCGCGTTCTGGGCGGTGATCTGGCTTTCCAGGGCCGCCGGGATCAGGAATTCGGTTTCCAGCGTCCAGAATTCGTCCTTGTCGAAGGCTTGGCCGCCCGAGAAGCCACCCACGCCGCCGTGTTGCGACACGTGCGACAGCAGCTTGTGGACGTCCAGCCCTTCGGGATTGTGCACCGTGCCGGTATGGTCCTGCGCGGCAATGACCTTGGCGCCGGCTTCATGGAACAGGCGGGCGGCGGTGCCGCCCACGTTGCCGAAGCCCTGCACGACCACGCGGGCCTTCGAGACGTCGATGTTCAGGTCGCGCGCGGCTTCGCACGCCACGACGAACACGCCGCGGCCGGTCGCTTCGACACGGCCCAGGCTGCCGCCCAGCGCGATCGGCTTGCCGGTAACCACACCGGTGGCGGTCGCGCCTTCGTTCATGGAATAGGTGTCCATCATCCAGGCCATGGTCTGGGCGTTGGTGCCTACGTCAGGCGCCGGGATGTCTTTGGACGGACCCACGATCACACCGATTTCGCTGGTGTAGCGGCGCGTCATGCGCTCGAGTTCGGATTGCGACAGGTTGCGCGGATCGACACGGATGCCGCCCTTGGCGCCACCGTAGGGCAGGTTCACCGCCGCGTTCTTGACCGACATCCACGCGGCCAGCGCCATCACTTCGGACAGGGTCACGTCTTGATGGAAACGCACGCCGCCCTTGCCCGGGCCGCGCGACACGTTGTGCTGCACGCGATAGCCCTCGAAGTGGGCGATCGTGCCATTGTCCAGTTCGATCGGCACATCGACGATCAGCGCGCGCTTCGGGCGCTTCAGCGTCTCGACCCACCGGCTCAGCGTGCCAAGGTACGGGGTGACCCGGTCGACTTGTTGCAGGTAATTACCCCAGGGGCCGAGGTCATCGGCATTCAGATAAGACGGCAAGGCATGGGTGGGCGTTTGAGACATGAGCATGATCTCCTGACAAAGTTGCGCCATTTTATCCGCGAAAATAATAGCGTCCCCATTTAAAATAAAAATATATTAAATAGGGACACATTATTGTGGCGGATACCGTACGGGTCACAAGCCCGGTCTTGAAGCTGCCCCTATCCTAAGCCCCCAACCCGGAAGCGTCCAGCCTGCCAGGCCGGCCCTCGCCGCCGTGCGAAGCCGCCCGCAAGGCGATGAAAAAAGGGGCGGCCTCCATGAAGGAAGCCGCCCCCTTGCCGACCGCGCCCGCCGTCAGGCCGACAGCAGTTGCCACGCCAACCGGGCTGCCGCCCGGGCGCCGTGCCCGTCCACGTCGAAACGCGGACTGTACTCGGCCATGTCCGCCAGCCGGAGCTTGCCGCTGGCCTTGACCCGCAGCACGAGTTCCTCGATCACGGACATCGGCACGCCATAAGGCGCCGGCGCCGACACCCCGGGCATGACCGCGGCGGGCAGCACGTCCAGGTCGATCGTCAGGTACACATGGCGCGCGCGCGCCAGCAAGGCGTCCACGTTGGCCAGGCGGGCTTCCAGGTGGCGTTCCTGCATGTCGTGGTCTTCGACCCAGACCGCGCCAACCTCTGCCGCCCGGGCGTACAGCGCAGGCGTATTGGCCAGCCGCGACACGCCCAGGCAGGCGTATTGCAGCGCCTGGCCGCGCGCTTCGCAGTAGCGGGTGATCTGGTCGAACGGCGTGCCCGAGCTGCCCGGACGCCCAGTGCGCAAGTCAAAGTGCGCGTCCAGATTCAGCACCAGCACGGGGTCCGTATCGCCGCGGGCCTCCAGCCACCGCGCCAGGCCCTGGAAGCTGCCCCAGGCGATCTCATGGCCGCCGCCCAGCACCAGCGGGCGGGCGCCCTGCCCCAGCAATTCCGCCACGCGCAGGCCCAGGCGCTCCTGGGCATCTTCCAGCTGATCGCCCACGCAGGCCACGTCGCCCGCGTCCAGCAAGCGCGTCAAGCCATGCGCGGGCAGACCTGCCAGGAACTTGCGGATGCCGGCCGGGCCTTCGGCCGCGCCGGTGCGGCCCTGGTTGCGCGCCACTCCGGCGTCGCAGGCAAAGCCCAGCAGCACCGGCTCGCCTTTTTCGACCTGCCCGGCGGCGGCCTCGACGATATGCGCCAGTCGGCGCGTATCGCCTTGCTCGGCGCTGTCGTCACGCGCCTTCCACAGGCTTTTATCCAATTGCGGAGAAGTCATGCCGCCGCCCCCTGCCCTGCACTCAGCACGGCCTGAAGGAATTCCCGGGTCCGCGGCTCGCGCGGCTGGCTGAAGATCACCTCCGGCGGACCGGACTCCAGGATCACCCCGCCATCCATCACGGCCACGACATCTGCCACGTCGCGCGCGAAGCCCATTTCGTGGGTCACGACCATCATCGTCATGCCCTCGCGGGCCAGCAGCTTCATCACCTGCAGCACTTCACCCACCAGTTCAGGGTCCAGCGCCGACGTCGGTTCGTCGAACAGCATCACCTTGGGCTGCATGGCCAGCGCCCGGGCGATGGCCACGCGCTGCTTCTGCCCGCCCGACAGGCTGGCGGGCATGGCCGCCGTCTTCTGCGACAGGCCCACTTTGCGCAGCAGGTCTTCGGCCAGCGCATTGGCCTCGTCCCGGCCCATTCCGCGCAACTTGCGCGGACCGACCGTCACGTTCTCCAGGACCGACAAGTGGGGAAACAGGTTGAAACCCTGGAACACCATGCCGACTTGCATGCGCAGTTGGTTCAGTTGCGCCTCCGGCAGCAGCCGGCCGTGGTCCAGCAAGGTCTGGCCGCAGATGTCCACGGTGCCGGCTTGCGCCACTTCCAACCCATTGCAGCAGCGCAACAAGGTGCTTTTGCCCGAACCGCTGGGCCCGATCACGACCACCACCTGCGAAGGCAGCACGTCGAAATCGATGCCCCGCAGCACGGCGTGGTCGCCGTAAGACTTGTGCAGGCCACGGATGCGGATCATTTCCTGCGGATTGCCGAACTGGTTCATTGCACCATCCCCCCGGCGCGCAGGCGTTGTTCCACCTTGCGCAAAATCACCATGGCGGCGGTCGTCAGGACCAGATAGATCAATGCCACCACCAGATAGGTTTCCAGCGAGCGATACGACACGCTGATGATCTTCTGCCCTTCATGCATCAGATCGTGAATGGTCAACAACGACACCAGCGCGGAATTCTTGATCAGCGCGATGAACTCGTTGCCCAGCGGCGGGATCATGCGCACCACGGCCTGCGGCAGGATGATGATGCGCATGGCCTGGCCGGACGACATGCCCAACGAACGCGCCGCTTCGGTCTGGCCGCGGTCGACCGACTGGATCGCGCCCCGCACGATTTCCGACACGTAGGCGCCGGAGTACATGCCCAGGCCCAGCACGCCGCAGGCGAACGCCGGCAGCGTCACGCCGAACTGCGGCAGGCCGAAGAACCAGATGAACAGCTGCACCAGCAAAGGCGTGCCGCGAAAGAACAGCAGGTACGTGCTGCACAGGTGATAGATGATGCGCCGCTGCGGGTTGAGCCGGCCGACGCCGACCAGCAGGCCGATGACGCAACCCAGCAGCAAGGCGCCGGCGGTCACCTCGACGGTGACCACCGCGCCGCGCAAAAGCGCGTCGAAGTCGGCGAAGACGGGAGAAAAATCCAGGTTCATTTCGCGGGCGCCTCGAACCACTTGGTCACGATGGCCTGATAGCTGCCGTCGCTCTTCAGCTTCTGCAGCGCCGCGTTCAGCTCGCGCGTCAGTTCAGGCTTGTTCTTGGGCACGGCGATGCCGTAGTCCTCGGTGGTCACCTGGTCGTTCAGCACCGTCAGGCCCGTCGTGCTTTGCGCGAACAGCTTGGCGGCGGGCTTGCCCGTCACGGCGGCGTCGGCACGGCCGATCTGCACCAGGTTGAACATCTCCTGGTTCTTCTCGACCTCCACGCGCTGCACGGCCGGGAAGTGGTCCTTCAGGTAGTTGACCGACTTCGTGCCGACCTGCACCGACACCTTGCGGCCGTCCAGGTCCTTGAGCGTCTTGATGGGGCTGTCCGTCTTGGTCAGCACCACCAGCCCGCCCGCGTAATAGGGATCAGTGAAGTCCACGACCTTGCTGCGCTCGGGCGTGATGTAGATGGCGGACACGGCAATGTCGGCGCGGCCGGCCTGCAGGGCGGGGATCAGGCCCTTGAAGTCGATGTCGATCCATTCGACTTTCTTGCCCATCGCGCCTGCCAGCGCTTCGACCAGCTCGATGTCGAAACCGGTGCGCTTGCCGTCTTTGACGAACTCCATCGGCGGGAAGGTCGCGTCAGTGACGGCGCGGATGGTTTCCTGGGCGTGCGCGGGGCCGGCGCTCCAGGCCAGGCCCAGCGTCAGGGCGGCGGTCAGCAATGTGCGGCGAGTGATCATGGTCAGTCCTATGGGAAAGGGGTACGGCGATGAGTACGGCGGATGAGTACGGCTGATGGGTACGGCGGTCGCTGCGGTACAGCGTGGAATTCAATCTGGCGGGCAAGCCGGAACACGGCGGGTCAGTGCACCTTCAAGCGGTCGGAAATGCGCCGGGCTGCGCCGACGGTCAGGTCGATCAACGCCTGGGGACGCTGGGCCGCGCGCGTGGACGGCGCCATCAACGTGATGGAGGCCACGGCCTGGTTGGGGCGCTGGAAGATCGGCACGCTGACGCCCCACACGCCGGCGTCGACTTCGCTGTCGGTCACGGCATAGCCTTGGGCCCGGATCGATTCCAGCTCGTCTGCCAGACGGGACGCGTCCACACCGGCTTCGGCGGCCAGATAGGCCAGCGCGGCCTGCAAGCGGGCCTGGGGCATGAAGGCCAGCAGGGATTTCGCGGAGGCGCCGCGCGCCAGCGGCAAGCCCCTGCCCTTGGTGAAGGAACAGCGCAGCGGGTGCTGGCTTTCCACCATGTCCAGACAGACGGCCTGGTCTTTGACGGCCACCAGCAAGCCGATGGTTTCACCGGACGCCGCGGCCAGCGCGGCCATGTCGGGTTGCGCCTCGTGGATCAGGAAGGACGACTGGTCAAAGCCCCAGGCCAGTTGGACGCACAGCGGTCCCGGCCCGTATTCGCCTTCGTGCTCGGCCACGAATCCCCAGCGTTTGAGCAACGCCACCTGCCGGTACAGTGTGCTTTGGGCCAGGCCGGTCTTCTCGGCCAGCGCCGCGATCGTCAGCGTGCCGTCGTGTCGGGCCAAGGTGGCCAACACATATAGGACGCGGTCAGCGCCTGCCCCTACCGAGGGATCCGACATCAAGATATAGCTCCAAGCAATCAGCGCTCAGATTATCAATTTTCGGCTATATGCTTGCTTTTGATTCCCGAATATTGAGAAATAACAGGGAAAACCCCGAATGCATGGGCAAAAAAAAGGCGCCAAAAGGCGCCAAACAGTCCGAAATTGCCGGCGAACCGCTTCGGACTGATACCCGCTGCGGTACTTGAATAGCGCTTCAGGTCTGGTGAGCGGTCGATCCCAGGATGCGTTCGGCGCAACGGGCCCAGTACAGCAGCCGTGCGTCTTCCTTGACGAAGCCCACCATCTGGAAACCCAGCGGCAGGCCGTTGGGCCCGCGGGCCACCGGCAACGTGATAGACGGGTTGTGCAGCAACGACCAGATCCGGATGAACGCCGAGCTGCCGGTGCTGCTGGCGGGCGGCGCTTCGCCCAGCGTGGACGGCATGACCACGGCATCGACGCCGCGCGCCGCGTCGTAGAAGGCGCGGCGGCAGGCGTCGGCCGCGTCCAGCGCGCCCGCGTAATCGGCGGCCGACAGCCCCTCGCCCATCGTCAGGTATTCGATCAACCCCGGATCGCACAACGCCGCATGGTCACGCTTTAGCGCCGCGTACTCGCGCGCCAGATCGTAGGCCATGATCACGTCCTGGGCCTCGCCCATCGTGTCGAACGCCGCCGGCATGGCCAGTTCCGTCACCGTCACGCCGGCGGCGGACAAGGCGCGCAAGTTCGCCTCGAAGCTCTCGCGCATGCAGGGGTCGGTGTCAGCCCAGTCCTTGGGCCGCCACACGCCTGCCCGGAAGTCCCGGCGCACGGGCAAGCCGGGATCGTATCGCGGGTCGCGCGTGAACGCGCGCATGAAAAGCGCCGAGTCGTCCACGCTTCGGGAGATAGGGCCGATCACGTCCAGGACGCGCGAATAACGCCGGATGCCCACGTAGGGGATCGCATCCAGCGTGGGCTTGAACCCTACCGCGCCGCAAAAGGCGGATGGCCGAAGGATGGACCCGGCGGTCTGCGTGCCAATGGAAAGCGGCGCCATGAAGTCGGCGACCGCGGCAGCCGAGCCCGCGGACGACGCGGCGGGCGTGCGGCTCAGGTCATGCGGGTTGCGAGCGGGTCCAGGCAGCATGATGGCGTGCCGCGACACCGTGTTCTTGCCCAACACGTTAAAGCCCAGCGCGTGGGCCTGCGTCACGACCGGCGCGTCCCGATCGGGCTGGCGCCCGGGAAAAATTTCGGGGTCGCCCAGTTCCGTGGGCATGTCGGCGGTATCGATCGTGTCCTTGATGCCCAACGGCACCCCATCCAGCAGTTGGCGCCGGCCATGGCGGTCCCATTGCCGCGCGCGCGCCAGCGCGCCGTCGGCATCGACCTGCACCCAGGCCTTGACGCCGGCGTTGCGTTCCTCGATCCGGTCCAGGCAGGCCCGGGCCCAGGCCTCGCAGGTCAGCCGGCCCTGCGCTAGCGCCGCCAGCCCCTCTGTGGCGGTCAAGGCAGCGGTAGCGCTGGGCGCGGGGCGGCTCACGGGGGACGCCGGGCGGTCAATCGTGTCGGTAGCAGGCAAGATACGGCTCCAGAATGTCGATGAAGAGGTGCGGGCGAGGACGTTGCCGCCTCAGGCCGCCGGGCGGGCGTTGGACGAATGGCCGCCCCGCCCGATGTACAGGTCGCTCATGTGCTGATTGGCCAGCAGCGCCTGCCCGGTGTCGGTCAGGACGATCCGGCCCGAGTCCAGGATGTATCCCCGGTCGCTGAAGGCCAACGCCTGGCGGGCACGCTGCTCCACCATCAGCACGGCCACGCCGATCTGCGGCAAACGGCGCACCTCGGCGAACACCTGCTCGGTCAGTGCCGGCGACAAGGCGGCCGACGGCTCGTCCAGCACCATCAGGCGGGGCGACGACATCAGCGCCCGGGCGAACGCCAGTTGCTGGCGTTCGCCGCCGGACAGGTTCTCGGCATGCGTCTTGCGGCGTCCCGCAAGCGCCGGGAACAGGTCGAACATGTCCCGGATGCGCTGCTCGCGCCCCTGCACGTGCTCGACCACCTGCAGATTCTCCAGCACGGTCAACGCCCCGAACACGTTGCGCACCTGGGGCACGTACGAGATGCCGATGCGCACCCGCTCTTCGACGGGCAGCGCCAGCAGGTCCCGGCCGTCGAACGCCATCGTCCCCGCGATGCGCGGCAAAAGCCCCATCACCGCCTTGACCAGCGTGGACTTGCCCGCGCCGTTGGTACCGGCGATGGTGACGATCTCGTTGGCGGCCACCGTCATGTCGATCCCGCTGACGATGTCCACTTCGGCATAACCGCCGGACAGGCCTTGCATGACGAGCAGACTCATATCACCCCTCCCATGTAGGCTTCGCGCACCCGTTCGTTGGCCAGCACGCCGTCAGGCGCGCCTTCGGCGATCACCCGCCCCCGGTCCATCACGTACATGCGCGGCACGATCCGCGCCAGCTCGTCCAGGTTGTGCTCGATGATCGCCACCGTCAGCCCGCGCTGGTTCAGTTCCACGATGCGCGCCGACAGCTCTTCGATCAGCACCGGATTGACGCCCGCGAACGGTTCGTCCAGCAGGATGCAACGCGGCTCCAGCATCAGCAGCCGGCCGAGCTCCAGCAGCTTCTTCTGCCCGCCCGACAGCTTGCCGGCCGGCTCGTCCGCCACCCGCGACAGGTTCAGGAACGCCAGCAGCTCATGCACGCGCTCGGCGTTGCGGGCCTCTTCACGGGCTACCTCGCGGCGCGCAAAGACCAAGGCCGCCAACTTTTCGCCGCGCTGGTCGGGCGCTGCCGCCATCATGTTGTCAAAGACGGTCAATTGGCTGAATTCGCGCGGCACCTGGAACGTGCGCGCCAGTCCGCGGCGCACGCGTTGATGCACGGCCACGCCGGTGATGTCCTCGTCCGCGAAACGCACGCATCCGGACGTTGGCGGGATGTACCCCGTGACGACCGAGAACAGCGTGCTCTTGCCCGCGCCGTTGGTGCCGATCACCCCGACCAGTTCGCCCTTGCGGACTTCCACCGATACGTCGTCCAGCGCCTTGAAGCCGCCGAAGCTGGCGCTCAGCCCTTTGATAGAAAGCAGCGTCATGCCTTTCTCCTGCGAGTCGAGGTGTTGCCGAACAGGCCCTGCGGCCGATACAGCACCACGCAGATGAGCGCGATGCCGATGATGCCGATGCGCACGCTGGCCATCTGCACTTCGGAAATGCCCCCGACGAAGTCGCGCACGAAGCGCGACCCTTCCAGGAAGCCGACCAGCAGCACGGTGCCGGCCACGACGCCGCTCAGCCGGCCGACACCGCCCAGAATGATGGCGATCCAGATGTAGAACGTGATCAGCGGCACGAACTGCTCGGGGCTGATGAAGGTGAGGTAATGCGCCTGGAACGCGCCGGCCAGCCCCGCAAGGCCCGCGCCCAGCATCAGCGAGCGGGTCTTGAACTTGGCCGGGTCCTTGCCGAGCGCGCGCACGGCGACCTCGTTGTCGCGCACCGCCTCGATGACGCGGCCGAAGGGGCTGCGAATCACCAGATGGATCAGCAGCAGCGCGCCGGCGTTGACCGCCAGCAGCAACAGCATGATCCACAGGTCCACGGTCTGCGGCGATGCCCAGCCGGCGAACAGGCGCGGGATGCCGGGCAGGCCATGCATGCCGCGCGTCAGCCACTCCTCGGTCTGCAAGACCATGCGTACGGATTCCGAGAACCCCAAGGTCACGATGGCCAGGTAGTCGCTGCCCAGCCGCAACGCGATCATGCCCAGCGGATAGGCCGCCAGCGCGGCGAACGCGGCGGCCGCCGCCATGGATACGGGCACGGGCACGCCTTTCAGCGACAACAGCGCTGATGTATACGCGCCGATGGCGAAGAAACCGACGTGGCCGAAGTTGATCAGTCCGGTAAACCCGTAATGCAGCGACAGGCCGAAGGCCAGCAGCATGTAGATCAGGATACCGATGGCGATTGCAATCAGATAGGCTTCCATGATGTCACCTCGCCGCCATCGGCCGGCCGAAAATACCCTGGGGACGCAGCAGCAGCACGCACAGCAGCACCGCGAACGCGAAGACGATCTTGTAGGCCGGCCCCACCACCAGGCTGGCGACTTCCTGCGCAATGCTGAACACCATGATCCCGGCAATGGCGCCCAAGGGATTGCCGATGCCGCCCAGGATCACCGCCGCGAACATGGGCATCAGCAGTTCCCAGCCCAGCTCGGGAATCACCACCGCCTTGATGCCCAGCAGCACGCCGCCCAGGCCGCAGTAGGACCCGGCAATGCTCCACAGCGTGACCATGACGCGCCGCCCGCGGATGCCGCTGGCCGCCGCCAGTTCGGGGTTGTCGGCCACCGCCCGCATGCGCCGGCCCGTCGGCGTCATGTGCATCAGGGCGAAGACCAGCGCCAGCGCTCCCACCGCGATGCCCACGATGTAGAGGTCGGTCGGCAGAATGCGCACGCCCCCGAAGTTCCACGCCCGCGTCAGCGGAAGATCGAAGGTGTATTGGTCTTGCCCGGCAAAAAACGTGATTGTGCTGCGCAAGGCGAACGCGACGCCGATCGAGGCGATCAGGCGCGACACGTTCGATCGGGACTCCAGTGGCCGGAACACCCAGGCATAGAAGAAAAGGCTGACGGCGGTCGTCGCCACGACAGCGGCCACGCCGCCCGCCAGCAGGGATCCGCCGGCTAGCGCCTGGGTGAAAACGGCCGCATAGGCCCCTAGCGTCATGTAGTCGCCGCTGGCGGCGTTGGGAAAGCGGGCAATGCCGAACACCAGCGTAATCGCCAATGCCGGCAACGCCAGCAGCATCCCGATCACAACGCCGTTGATCCCGGCGTTGATGACGGTGATTGCATCCATCTTATGTTCCCCTTGGATTGGCCGTCAGACCTTGCCGGCGATGACTTCGTTAAGCACCAGCTTGCCGTCACGGATGTCGAACACGCCGAAATCGGGCACGGTCTCGCCCTGCTTGCCGAAGTCCAGACGCGATGAGGCGCCGTCGTAGTCCACCGGCTTGCCGGCGCGTAACAAGGCCTGCCCCTGCGCGAAACCGCTGACTTTCTCGCCGCCGCCTTCCGCCGTTACCGCACGGATCTTGCCGTTGATGGCCGCCACGTCCGCCGTGGCGCCTGCGGCCTCGATGGCTAGCGCCAGCGTGATCACCATGTCATAGGACTGGGACGCGAAGATGTCCGGCTCGCGCTGGGTGCGCTTGCGGAACTCGGCGGCAAAGCGCTTGTAAGCCGCATGTTCGTGCGCGGCCACATTCGAGATCGAAATGATGCCCTCGGTCGCCTCTTTGCCCAATGCCTTGACCAGGTCTTCATTGGCGGTCCAGCCCGGCATGATGAACTTGCAGTCCTGGCCGGTCTGGAACCATTCCTTGAGGATGATGGTGGCGTCGGGCCGATAGGCGCTCAGTGAAATCACATCGGGCTTGGACGCCAGCACCTTGTTCAGTTCGGTGCGGTAGGTGGTCTGGTTCGGCTCGTAGACGGTGAACGCGCTGACGTCGCCGCCCTTCTCCCGCCAGGCGTCCCGGAAATAATTTGCCTGCCCGACGAAGGTGGAATTGTTGAACGCCATCACCGCCGGCCGCTTGAAGCCGCGCTGGCG
>NZ_DBHKZA010000090.1:12350-22188 GCF_057314935.1 Achromobacter sp. | reverse complement strand
CCACCAGAAGATGATGCTGGCCGAAGGCGTCTGGTATCAGGACGAGACGACCTGATTTTTAGAATTGGATGGACAGCCCGCCGTCCACCACCAGCACATGGCCGTTCACGTACGAGGCGGCCGGCGACGCCAGGAATACCGCCGCGCCGGCGATTTCCTCCGGTTCGCCCCAGCGCCCCGTGGGATTGCGCGCCGCGATGCGCGGGCCGACCTTGGGGTCTGCCACCATTTCCGCATTGGTCTCCGTCGCGAAGGTCCCGGGCGCAATCGCATTGCTGGTGATGTGGTGGCCGCCGAATTCCGCGGCCAGGGCCCGCACCATGCCGGTCAGGCCCTGCTTGGCCGCCGGGTACACCGCGTCGCCCGCGCGCGCCAGCTCGCCCACCACCGACGTGATGGCGATCAGCCGGCCGCCGCCCTGGCGCACCATGCGTTCGGCCGCGAACTTGGCCAGCAGCATGCCGGCGACCAGGTCCGTGTCGATCAGCTCGCGGATTTCGGCGGGGCTGGTGTCGCGCAAGGTCTTGCGGTTGCGGGCGCCCACGTTGTTCACCAGCACGTCCAGGCGCCCATGCTCGTCGTCGATGCGCTGGAACGCGCGCGCCATGTCGGCGTCGTCGCTGACATCGAAGGGCAAGGGATGCGCGTCCAGGCCGGCGGCCGCCAGGTCGGCCACGGCGGCATCCACGGCCGCGGCGTTGCGCCCGTTGATCAGCACGCGCGCGCCACAGCCCGCCAGCGCCCGCGCAATGCAAAAGCCCAGTCCGCGCGCGGACCCGGTGACCAGCGCAACCTGTCCGGTCAGGTCGAAGTTGCGCAGATAAGGTAGTGCCTTCAATTCAGTTCTCCATCGCGTAGCGCTTCGGGGCGGGCCCCACCTATTCCCGGAACTCCGGCGCCCAGTGCAGCAGGCGCCGCTCCAGCCACGTCACACAATAAACCAGCGCGATGCCGACGATGGACAGCAGCGTCACGGCGGCGAACATGTCGGTGGCGTTCAGCGTGGCCAGCGCGGTGATCATCAAGTAGCCCATGCCGGTGGTGGACCCGACGAACTCGGCCAGCACCACGCCGATCAGCGCGAAGCTGATGGCGTTCGGCAAGGCGGCGAACGTCCAGGCCGCCGCCGTCGGGATGCGCACGCGCCACAGGATCTGGCGCGGCGAGCCGCCCAGCGTGCGGCAGAAGTCCACCAGTTCGCGCTCGACGCTGCGGCCGCCCTTGTAGGTGTTGAAGAACACCAGGAAGAACACCACGAACCAGGACGTCACTACCTTGGAGGCCAGCCCCAGGCCAAAGAACATGGTGATGAGCGGCACGAACGCGATGCGCGGCATCGAGTTGAACGCCACGATGAACGGGTTGAACACGTCGGCCAGGAAGCGGCTGCGGCTGAGCGTCATGCCGACGATGAAGCCGCTGCCTACGCCGACGACCAGCCCCACCATCGTGGCCTGCAGCGTGAGCCACAAGTGGGGCCAGACCGAGCGCGGCCCGGGCTGCATCCATTCCCACAGCCGCACGGCCACGCGCGAGGGCTGGCTGATGAAGAAGGGGTCGAACAGCGTGTTCTGGGTGAACCACGGGATGCGCGTCAGCGTCTCCCACGAGCCCAGGATGACGGCAAGAATCAGCACTTGCCACAAAGTGATGCGCACCCGGCGGGCAATGCCGGCGCGGCGGTCCAGCCGCAGCTGGTCCTGCAGGGAATCAGAGGTTTCAGTCGGGATCATGACGCAGGGGGATTCAGGCGGCGGCGCGGAACTGCTGGCCCAGCACGCTCCAGAGGCTTTGCACGTGGGCGACGAACTGCGGGGTTTCGCGCAGCGTGAAGACGTCGCGCGGATGCGGGATGCGGATGCGCTCGTCCAGCAGCACGCGGCTGGGCGGGCCGGACAGCACCACCACGCGGTCCGACAGCAGGATGGCTTCGTCCAGGTCGTGCGTGACCATGACGATGGTCTGGCCCAGCTTGCGCCAGATCTCCATCAGCTCGCGGTGCAGGTGCGTCTTGGTGTGGGTGTCCAGCGCGCCGAAGGGCTCGTCCAGCAACAGGATGCGGGGCTCGACGGCCAGGCTCATCAACAGCGCCACGCGGCGGCGCATGCCGCCGGACAGTTGATGCGGGAAGGCGTCGGCAAAGGCGCCCAGGTGGCCCAGTTCCAGCAGTTCAGCCACGCGGCGGTCGATCTTGTCGGCGGCCACGCCCTGGAACTTCAAGCCCAGCGCCACGTTCTTCTTGACGCTGAACCAGGGCAGCAAGGTGTCTTTCTGGAAGATGTAGCCCAGCGCGGGCGGCACCTGCCCGTCCACCACCTGGCCGTCTACGCGGATGGTGCCGGTGGTGGGCCGCAAAAAGCCGGCGATCATATTCAGCAGCGTGCTCTTGCCGCAGCCCGAGGGGCCGACGATCGACACGAATTCGCCTTGTTCGATCGTCAGGCTGACCTCGCCCACCGCATGCGTCGTGCCCTGGCGCGATTGGTATGCCTTGCCGACTTTGTCCAGCGTGATCATCACAGGCCCCGCGCTTTCCGCACGAAGGCCATGTTCACGCATTTGGCGTAAGGCACCGTCTTGATCTCGTCGTTGGAGAACTGGCGGCCGTCGCCCATGATGGCCGTCATGCGGTTGTACGCGTCTTCGGTGATGAGGTTGTCTTTCAGGAACACGGTGTCCTTGTAGACGCCCAGGGTCTTCTCGATGGCCGCGCGCGGGAAGGCGTTGAGGTAGTCGTCATAGATGACGTCGGTGATGCCGGCGGCGGTGTTGGCCGTGATGAAGTCCTGTGCCTTGACCATCGCGGTCACAAAGGCCTGCACCACTTCGGGGCGCTTCTGAATGGTGTCTTCCAGCGTCAGCGCCGCGATGCCGGGGACGTCGCCACCCATGAATTCGTTCCACGAGGCCTCTGTCGTCGCGTCGAAAATGGGCACGCCCCAGCCTTCCTGGCGGGCCTGCTCCATCATGGACATGGTGGCCATGCTGGCCGACACCGAGCCGGTCTTGAGCGCGCCCAGCATCGTCGCCAGATCGCCCAGCGGGCGGATGTCCACCTTGTCGGCCACGCCGGCCTTCTGCATCAGGTACAGCGCCATCAGCCAGGTGCTGGACTGCGGCTGGGTGGCGCCCACGCGCTTGCCGGCCAGGTCCTTCAGCGACTTGATCTTGCCGCTGTCGAAGTCCTCGCGGCGCACGATGACGTTGGCGTAGGTGAGCTTGCGGTCAAAGCCGAACACGAGCGTCGCGGGCTTGCCGGCGATGGTCAGCGCGGGGGCGGCGGTGGCCGCCGTGGCGCCGAACACGATCTGGCCGGCGGCCAGCAGCTGGTTGGTGCGCGGGCCGCTTTGCGAATTCAGGTATTCGACGTCCAGGCCGCCTTCGCTGAAATAGCCTTTCTTCAACGCCACGTAGCCGGCCGCGAAAAAGGGGTCGATGCTGCCCTGGCCGTAGACGACGCGGCCCAGCTTGGGCTGCGCGAAGGCGACCCGCCCATTGAGCAGGCTGACGCCGGCCAGCGCCCCGGCAGCGGCCAGCACGCGGCGGCGGGTGGTGAAATCGGGGCTGTGGGTCATGTCGTCCTCGGCATTTGATTGGGTTGCAGCTGTTTGGCGTAAACAATACCCCAGCGCCTGCCGTCCAACAATGGAAAACGCCCGGTTGCCCGGGCGTCGGTCAATTATGGCGGGAGCGGTTAAGACATCACCGCCGCTTGATGGGTTGCGCGCGATATGTGCCGGAGTTCCTGTTGGCACATCCTCGCGCTTCACCCATCCTACGACGCCGTTTTCTTCGGCGCCGCTTTCTTCACGGCTTTCTTGGCGGCGGTTTTGGTCGCCGTTTTCGTTGCCGTCTTCGTGGCGGTCTTCTTCACCGCGGCCTTCTTGGCCGGCGCCTTCTTCGCAGCGGTCTTGGCGGCCGTTTTGGTGGCCGTCTTTGCCGCCGTCTTGCCCGGCGCGCGGCCCGGCTTTTCAGGACGCGGCTCGAACTCGAAGCCCACCTTGCCGTCCGGCTGGCGCACCAGGAACGCCTTGAACTTGCGGTTGGTGCGGCTGGACACGAAGCCGTCCAGCAGGTCGGTGCGGCCGTCGGTCAAGAGCTTGCCCATCTGCTGGGCCGAGATCTCCTGCTGCAGGATGACCTTGCCCGAGCGGAAGTCGCAGCTCTTTTCGGGGCCGACGGACTTTTCGCAGACGTAGCTCATGCCGTGCTCGAACACGCGCGACTGGCACTTCGGGCACGGACCCACCGGCGTGTGGCCGGAGAAGTCCACGGCTTCAGTGTCGTCTTCGTCGTTCTGGCCGAAGTCGAACTCCAGCTTGTATTCATCGCTGATGCGCAGGATGGCGGCAAACGGCCGGCCCATCTTGCTGATGAACCCCTGCAGCGGACCGATTTCGCGCTTGGCCAGCAGTTCTTCGACTTCCGGCAGTTCGAACGTGCGGCCGCCCGGGTGCTTGCCGATCGAGAAGTCGCAAGCCGTGCAGGCGAAGCGGCGGTAGTTTTCCTTCACCACGGCGCCGCACTTGGGGCACGGCGTCTGCAGCGTGGCGTAGTCGCCCGGCACCGTGTCGCGCTCGTATTCCTTGGCGCGCTTGACGATGACTTGCGTCATCTGCGCGATTTCGCGCATGAAGGCCTCGCGGCCCAGGCCGCCCTGCTCGATCTGCTTGAGCTTGTGTTCCCACTCGCCCGTCAGTTCCGGCGAGGTCAGTTCGGTGACGTCAAGGCCGGACAGCAGCGTCATCAGCTGGCGCGCCTTGGCGGTGGGCACCAGATCGCGGCCTTCGCGGCGCAGATAGACCTCGTTCAACAGGCCTTCGATGATGGCCGCGCGCGTGGCCGGCGTGCCCAGGCCGCGCTCGGACATGGCTTCGCGCAGCTCTTCGTCGTCCACCAGCTTGCCGGCGCCTTCCATGGCGGACAGCAAGGTGCCTTCGTTGAAGCGTGCCGGCGGCTTGGTCGACAGGCCCACGGCTTCGACGTCTTCCGTGCGCACGGTCTCGCCGTCGGCCACGGGCACCAGGTTGGCGTCTTCGCCCTGGGCTTCCTTGCCGTAGACGGCCAGCCAGCCCGGGGTGACCAGCACCTTGCCGTCGGTGCGGAAGCGGTGCCCCTGCACTTCGGTCAGGCGGGTCGTGACGCGGTATTCGGCTGCCGGGAAGAACACGGCCAAAAAGCGCTTGAGCACCAGGTCGTACAGCTTGGCCTCGGCCTCGCTCAGGTCATGCGGGATCTGCAGTGTGGGGATGATGGCAAAGTGATCCGACACCTTCTTGTTGTCGAAGATGCGGCGGTTCGGTTTCACCCACTGCTGGCTGACGACCGTGTCCGCGTGGCGGGCCAGGCCGCCCACGGCGTTCGAGCCGCCCTTGGCCAGCGCGCGCATCGTTTCCTGCACCGTGGTGATGTAGTCCTCGGGCAGATAGCGGGAATCGGTACGCGGGTAGGTCAGCGCCTTGTGGCGTTCGTACAGGGTCTGGGCCAGCGCCAGGGTGGTCTTTGCCGAAAAGCCGAACCGGCCGTTGGCCTCGCGTTGCAGCGAGGTCAGGTCGTAGAGCGCCGGCGACATTTGGGTCGACGGCTTGGATTCTTCGGTGACGTTGCCCGGCTGGTCGCGGCAGGCGGCCACCACGCTTTGGGCGGCGGCGGCCGACCACAGGCGCGATTCGCGCTTTTCGGGGTCGCGGTCGTCTTTCTTGAATTGGGGGTCGATCCAGCGGCCTTCATACAGGCCGGCGGCGGCGATGAAGGTGGCGCGCACTTCCCAGTAGTCGCGCGGCACGAAGCGGCGGATGCGCTCTTCGCGCTCGGCCACGATCGCCAGCGTGGGGGTCTGCACCCGGCCGACCGGCGTCTTGAAGAAGCCGCCGTCCTTGCTGTTGAAGGCGGTCATGGCGCGCGTGCCGTTGATCCCGACCAGCCAGTCGGCTTCGGCGCGCGAGCGGGCCGCCGCTTCCAGCGGTTTCAACTGCGCGTCGTCGCGCAGGTTGGCGAAGGCCTCGCGGATGGCGGCCTGCGTCATGGATTGCAGCCACAGGCGCTGGATCGGCTTCTTCACGCCCGCATACTGAATGATGTAGCGGAAGATCAGTTCGCCTTCGCGTCCCGCGTCACAGGCATTGATGATCGAATCCACGTCCTTGCGCTTGGCCAGGCGGACCAGCAGCTTCAGGCGCTCGGCGGACTTCTTGTCGGTGGGGCCCAGTTCGAATTCCGGCGGAATCACGGGCAGGTGCGTGAAGCTCCACTTCCCCTTGACCGGATCGTTGGGCGCGACCAAGCTCAGCAAATGGCCGATGCTGGACGCGAGTACGTAACGTTCGCTTTCAAAATAGTCGCCCTCGCGCGCAAAGCCTCCCAAGGCGCGTGATATATCAAGGGCCACCGAGGGCTTCTCGGCAATAATCAGCGTTTTATTCATGTGTATCCAGTGGCGGTAGTCCCGCCTTAGTAGCGCGGATAATAAGATCGGAGATTCGCCAGATGCAAGTCGGCACTGAAAGACAAGCGGGATCCGAACTGCACGCTTGGCGTCAATTCCTGGCGCGAAGCACGCTTTGGCTAGGCGTTTTGCTGCTGGGCAGCGCCGCGATTTGCTGGGTCGCCGCCAATTGGCAAGACATGACAAAAGTGCAGCGCTTCGCCGGCACGCAGGGCCTGCTGGCGATTTCCGCGCTGGCCGCTGCCTGGGCCGGGCTGCGCCTTCGGGGCACCCCTGGCGTGCGGCGCAGCATCCCTGGCGCGCTCCTGGCGTTGGCCGGCATCCTGTTGGGCGCCCTGCTCGCGTTATTAGGCCAAACTTACCAGACTGGCGCCGATACCTGGGAATTGTTCGCCTGGTGGGCGCTGTTGCTGCTGCCCTGGGCGCTGGCCGCGGCCAGCCAGGCCGTGTGGCTGCTGTGGATCCTGGTGCTGAACGTGGCGGCCGCGCTCTGGCTGGGCGAGCGGATGTTCTCGTGGCTGTCGGTGTTTGGCGGATCGGACACCATCACCCTCGTCATGGCGGCGCTGAACCTGGTGCTGCTGCTGGGCTGGGAACTGGCCGCGCACCGCTGGCGCGCCAGCACGCTGATCGGCCCCCGCATCCTGGCGGCCCTGGTCGTCAGCGCGCTGGTCATGTCCCTGATGTTCATCGGCTTTTTCTTCGGCCGCGAGCAAGGGCAGAGCGGCATCGCGTGGCTTGCCGTGACGGTGGGGCTGGGCTTTTATTATCAGCGGGTCCGGCGCGACCTGATCATCCTGGCCATCTTGGCGGCTGGCGTCATCTGCGTGTCGCTGCGATTCGTGGGCGAATGGCTGCTGCGCCTGGAGCCTGGCGTCTGGGCCGCGCTGCCCCTGGCGGCGTTGCTGATGGCCGAAGCCGTGCTGGCCGCGCGCTGGCTGCGCAGGCTGGCGGCCGAACCTCAGGCCTCGGGGCCTGTCGCGGCCGACGCCGAGCCGGCCTCGGCATCGGCCGGCAATGCGGTTGAGCCGGCCGAGTCGGGCGCGCCCGTGGCGCAGCTGGCGCCAACCGCCGTCCCGCACGCCGAACCGCCCTGGTACGTGCAGTGCCTGCTGGGCCTGAGCGCCTGGCTGGCCACCCTGCTGCTGCTGGTTTTCGTGGCCTTCTCGGGGATCGTCACGTCCGAAGAAGGCGCGCTGGTGGCCGGCTTGGTCCTGTGCGGTGCGGGCGTGGCGGTGCTGCGCAGCGACGCGGGCCCCTTCTGGCGGCAATGCGGCACGGCGATGGCTTTCGCCGGGCAGTTGCTGATCATTTACGGTTTGTCCGATTCCACCTCGTTCACCAGCGCTTGCGTGTTCGTGCTGCTGATGGCCACGGCCATCTACGTGCTGGGTCCCGATGTGATCCTGCGTTTCCTGTCGGGCGTTCTGATTGCGGGAGCCGGCGCCAGCCTGATCTGGCGCGGCCTGTCGCCCCAGATGATGCGCGACGACCTGCTGGAGGCGTGGCTGGATTTCGACCCCGCCTTGTCCAGCGTCGTGTGGCTGCCCATCGCCGTGATCGGCGCCTGGGCCACCGCCGTGATCCTGACCCTGGGCCATCGCGGGGGCGCCAAGCGCGACCATGCGCTGCAGCCGCTGGCCTGGGCGTTCCTGCTGTCGGTGCAGGGCATGGTGTGGCTGGCGGGCGGGATCTCCGTCCTGCATCTGCCCGCCATGTGGCAGCTGAATCCGCAGGGCGCCCTGTTCGTCACCGCCGGGGCATTGCTGCCGGCGGCGGCCGCGATGGCGGTGCTGTGGCCCCGCCGCCATGTGCTGACCGCTGGCGTCACCTGGGGCGTGCCGATCGCGCTGCTGATCCTGGCGGGCTTCTGGCTGCCCAGCCCGGGCGTCGGTTTCGCGCTGGCATGGCTGCTGCTGGGTTTTGGGCTGAACCAGCTGCGCCTGGTCGTCTTCGGCGTGATCAGCTTGCTGGCCTACCTGGGCGTGTACTACTACCAGCTGGATGTGCCGCTGCTGCAAAAGGCGTTGTGGCTGGGCGGCGGCGCGTTGCTGCTCTTCGTCTTGCGCGGCTTGGTCTGGCTGGTGCCGCGGCTGATGCGCACGCAGTCCCCCGACCGGCGTGCCCCGCTTCCTCCGGTTTCGGCACCCTTGCGCTGGCGCACGCTGGCCATCCTGGGCGGGTTGGCGCTGGTGCTGGTGGTGGCCAACGGCGGCATCTGGCAGCGTGAAACGCTGCTGGCTTCGGGCAAGGTCGTCATTTTGGAACTGGCGCCGGTGGATCCGCGGTCGCTGATGCAGGGTGACTACATGGCGCTGAACTTCGCCGCCAGCCGCGACATCACGCGCCTGCGCCTGGGCGGCGACCGTCCGGTTGACGACGAGACCCTGCCCGGCTTCGAGCCAGACGGCTATGTGATGCTCAAGACCGACGCGCGCGGCGTGGCCACGCCGTTGCGCATCCAGCCCGACGTGCATCCGCATGCCGACGGCGAGGTGCCGCTGCGCTACCGGGTGCGCGACCGCGGCGTGCGCATCGTGACCAATGCCTGGTTCTTCCAGGAAGGCGAAGCCAAGCGCTTCGAGGTCGCCCGCTATGGCGAGCTGCGCGTGGGCGACAACGGCGAAGCCCTGCTGGTGCGGATGTTGGGCGCGGACCTGCAGCCGCTATAACGGCACGGGGCCCCGCGTCAGGGGAGGCGCCGCGCCCAGTGCGCGGTGGCTTCGCTCAGAAACTGCCCACAGTCGGCGTCGGCGGCAAGCGGCGCAAAGCCCAAGGCCCGCCAGGCGCCCTGTAGCGCCGCCAGAGGCGCTTGGGTGTCAATGGCGGGGGCACCATTCTGCTTGGACAGTTTCAGGCCGCTGGCGGCGTCCAGGATCAGCGGCACATGCAGATAGCGCACGGGGGGCAGGCCCAGCAAGCGGCCCAGCACGCGTTGGCGCGCCGTGGAGCTCAGCAGGTCGGCGCCGCGCACCACGTCCGTCACGCCCTGTTCGGCATCGTCCACCACCACCGCAAGTTGATAGGCCCATAGCCCGTCCGCGCGCCGCAGGGCGAAGTCGCCCACCGCGTGCGCCACGTCCTGTGCTTGCGGGCCCAGCCAGCGGTCTTCAAAGTGTTCGACGCCGTCCGGGATGCGCAGGCGCCAGGCGCGCGCCTGGCGGCCTGCCGGTAAACCGTGGCGGCACGTGCCGGGATAAGGCCGTTCGCCGTCCGCGCCGGGCACGGTCTGGCCACGCAATGCCGAATCGGCGATTTCGCGTCGGGTGCAGCCGCAGCCGTAGATCAGGCCGCGCGAGGCCAGCGTGTCGAAGGCGGATTGGTAGGCGGCGTGGCGCTGCGACTGCCACATGACGCCGCCGTCCCAGTGCAGGCCCAGCGCGTCCAGTTGCG
>NZ_DBHKZA010000090.1:8063-12250 GCF_057314935.1 Achromobacter sp. | reverse complement strand
TGCGACTGCCACATGACGCCGCCGTCCCAGTGCAGGCCCAGCGCGTCCAGTTGCGCCATGATGGTGTCGGCGGCGCCCGCGACGGTGCGGGGCGTGTCCACGTCTTCCATGCGCAGCAGCCAGCGCCCGCCGTGGGCGCGCGCATCCAGCCAGCTGGCCAGGGCAGCCACGAGCGAGCCCGCATGCAGCGGGCCGCTGGGGCTGGGGGCGAATCGGCCTACGTAGGTCACAGCAACGGCAAGCGGCCCCAATGCATGGGGCCGGGGCGCAGGGTCATCAATGCAGCAACCGTACGCCTTCTTCGTCCAGCAGCTCTTCCAGGACCAGGTTGTCGATCTCGGCTTCCTGGCTCCAGAGAACCATGAGGGCGATGATCTTGATCTTGGACAGCGGCACGGGCGTTTCCGGCGAAGCCAGGCCCCGGTCGATGACGATTTCGCGCAACGGCGCCGGCAATACGCCGGCCGATTCCAGGAAGGCGATGAAGCCGATGGATTCGGTGCCGAGCTGGCTGTATTCGTTGTCGGTGTAGATCCGGGTTCCCGAGGTGGGAGCCTGAGCGAGGTCGACGCATCGTTCCGTGGTCTCGGCCAAACCGTACAGCCAGCCGAGCGCGTCGTCGATGTCTTCGTGCTCGAAACCGGCGGCGGCAAGCCGCTTAGCGAGCACATCGGCCGCAGGACAGGCTTGCGGCGTGTAGTAATTCTCGAACAGATAAACCAGGATATCGAACATATGGCGCAGTTTTGTGCCTGTTTGCACAGTCGGCCCGCAGATCGGCAGACCAGCAAACATGAATTTTACTTTACGCTGATTTATTTAGCCGGGCAACCGGCGAAAAGGCGGAATGTTGTATGTCGTCACCCTGTGGATCCAGGCCCCTATTTTGCCGGTATTTGCTGCCAAAATCCGAGATTGGGCGAAATAAAAAAGGGGCGGACCGAAGCCCGCCCCTGTTAATTCCGCGCCGTCCAGGTCAGGCCGCCTTGGCCGCCGTCTCCAGTTTCAGTTCCGCCAACTGGCGGATGAAGACGGGGATGCAGATGGCCAGGCCGATCAGGCCGCTCGTCAGGCCGGGGATGATCGTGAGCAATGCGCCGAAGGTGCACAGCCACCGTTCCCAGCTCTTCATGCCGACCAGCATGTAGCGCGAGAACGCCGCCGACAGCAGCACCAGGCCCACCATGCAGCCGAACAGGGTCACCCAGAAGTCATACCAGGTGAAGCCCTGCACCGAGATCAGCAGCGACGGCGAAAACACGAACACGAACGGCACGATCAGCTTGGTGATGCCCAGCCTGAACGCCGTGTTCCCGGTCTTGAACGGGTCGCTGCCCGCCATGCCCGCCGCCGCATAGGCGGCCAGCGCCACCGGCGGCGTGATGTCCGCCAGGATGCCGAAATAAAACACGAAGAAGTGCGCCGCGATCGGCTGCACGCCCAGCTGCACCAGCGTGGGGGCGGCCACGGCGACCATGATCAGGTAGTTCGCGGTGGTGGGCACGCCGCAGCCCATCAGGATGCAGACGATGCCCGTCATGATCAGCGCAGCCAGCAGTGTCAGCGTCTGCATGTTGGCCATGGCGTCGGGAATGAACATGGACGCGCCGCCGGCCAGCGCCTGCGAGGCCGAGATCACGATGTACGAGATCTTGAAGCCCACGCCGGTCAAGGTCACCACGCCGATCACGATGCCCACTGCGCCTGCCGCCGCGCCGACTGCCAGCGCGTACTTGGCGCCGGTCTCGAAGGCTTCGTACAGATCGCGCCAGCGCAGGCGCTGATACGGATTCAACAGGCCCACCAGGATGCAGCCCGTGATGCCCGCGAACGCCGCCAGATACGGCGTACGGCCGCTGGCCAGCACGCCCACCAGCAGGACCAGCGGGATCAGCGTCGGCCAGCGCATCTTGAACGATTGCTTGAGCTTGGGCATTTCTTCGGCCGTCAGGCCGCGCAGGCCTTCGCGCTTGGCTTCGAAGTGCACCTGCATGAACATGCCGAAGAAGTACAGGAAGGCCGGGAAGATGCCGGCAATCGCGATCTGCTGGTACGGGATGCCCAGGAACTCGATCATCAGGAAAGCGGCCGCGCCCATGATGGGCGGCGTGATCTGCCCGCCCGTGCTGCTGGCCGCTTCGACGCCTGCCGCGAAGTGCCGCGGATAGCCGACCCGGATCATGGCCGGAATGGTCAGCGACCCCACGGTCACCGCGTTGGCCACCGACGAGCCCGACAGCATGCCGAACATGGCCGAACCGAACACGGACACCTTGGCGGGGCCGCCGGCATAACGGCCGGCCACGGTAGAGGCGACGTCCAGGAACAGCTGGCCCAGCCCGATGCGGGTGGCCAGCACGCCGAACAGCACGAAGTGGAACACGTAGGTCGCCACCACGCCCACCGCCACACCGTACACGCCCTGGCTGGTCAGGTACATGTGGTTGACGATCTGCGGCCAGGTGTTGCCCGCATGCTTGAGCAGGCCCGGAAAGTACGGGCCGAACATCGCGTAGGCCATGAAGACCAGCGCGATGATGGGCAGCGGCCATCCCATGGCGCGGCGCGTGGCTTCAAGCAGGCCGATCAGGAGGACCGAGCCCATGAAGACGTCCATCGGCATCGGGTTGCCGACGCGGAATGCCAGGTCTTCGAAAATGTAGGGGATGTAGAGCACCGACAAGGCCAGCGCGATGGCGATGATCCAGTCGTACAGCGGAATGCCGCCGGGCGACAGCCAGGTCGACTTGGGCTCGCGCTGGTAGTGCGACTTGGAAAAGCCGAACACCAGGAAGATCAGGCTCAGCACGAAGGCCAGGTGCACACCGCGATGGGTGGCCTCGCGCAACAGGCCGAAGCCCGCCGTGTAGTAGTGAAAGAGCGACAGCGTGACAAGCAGGCCCGACACGATCCAGGTCGCCGTCTTGTCCAGCGGCCGGAAGCGGATCTCGGAGTCGTATTTCTCCGCCAGCTTCTGGGTTTTCTCGTGATCTATTTCCATCGCCGTAATTCTCTGGATGATTCAGCAAGCAGGGCCGCGCACGGCGGCCCTACTAAGCGCGGCGCAAACGCGCCGCAGGTAGATGCAATGTGCCCGGCCCCTTGCAGCAAAACGGCACGCCCGCCGCACAACACCGCCGCCGCCATTCCGGGCCGCGCGGAGCCGGCTTTGCCGGTCCGCTGCGGCGCCCCTGGGGGAGGCGCCGCAGGCGCTAGGGGGGGCCTACTTCAGGCCTACTTCAGCAGGCCGATTTCCTTGTAGAACTTCTCGGCGCCGGGATGGAACGGGATGCCTGCGCCCTTGATGGCGTTGTCGCGCGTGATCAGCTTGCCCTTGGCGTGGCCCGAATCCAGCGTCTTGCGCGTGGCGTCGCTGTACAGCGCCTTGGTGACGTCGTAGACCGTCTGTTCAGGGATCTTGGCTGACGTGACCATCTGCGCGTTGACCGAGATGGTCTTCACTTCCGGCAGGTTCTGGTACGTATTGGCCGCGATCACGTCGGGCGTGAAGAACTCCTGCTTGGCACGCAGCGCGTCAATCTCGGGACCCACCAGCGGCACCAGTTCGATGTTGCCCGTGGAGGCCAGTTCGGCGATGGCGCCGGCCGGCGCCCCGCCCACGAAGAAGAACGCGTCCAGCCCGCCGTCCTTGAGTTTGTCGCCCGCCTGGTTGGGCTTGAGGTATTCGGCCTTGATGTCCTTGTCGGTCATGCCGTAGGCGCCCAGGATCAGGCGCACGTCGACCAGCGTGCCGGAGCCCGGCTCGTCCATGGACACGCGCTTGCCCTTCAGGTCGGCCACGCTCTTGATGCCCGCGCCCTTGCGCGTCACCAGATGGATGCTTTCCGGGTACAGGGTGGAGACCAGGCGCAGGTCTTGGGCCTTGGGCTTGCCTTCGAAGGTGCCGGTGCCGCTATAGGCCCAGTACGCCACGTCGGATTGCGTGAAACCCGCTTCGAACGAGCCGCCGATGATGCCGTTGATGTTGGCCACCGAGCCGTTGGAGGCCACCGCCGTGGCGATGAGCTTGCCGGGCTGCGAGACCGCGTTGCCGATGATGCCGCCTATCGGGTAGTACGTGCCGGCGGTGCCGCCCGTGCCGATGCGGAAGAACTGCTGGGCCTGTGCGGAACCCACGGTGCCGACCGCGGCGACCGCGACGGTCAGGGCGGTGATCCAGTGCTTGA
>NZ_DBHKZA010000090.1:3667-7963 GCF_057314935.1 Achromobacter sp. | reverse complement strand
CACAAATGCCCGGAAATCGCGTTGCGCCAGCTGGCGCTGGGCGCGCGCGGCATCTGCTGCCAGAAGGTCAGCGAAGCCCTGCCCTTCGTGGCGGCCGGCATCCGCGACATCCACATCAGCAACGAAGTCGTCGGGCCGGCAAAACTGGCCATGCTGGCGCAATTGGCGCGCACCGCCAAGATGAGCGTCTGCGTGGACAACGCGCAGAACCTGGCGCAGATTTCCCAGGCGATGGCGCAGGCCGGGGCCGAGATCGACGTGCTGGTCGAGGTGGACGTGGGCCAGGGCCGCTGCGGCGTGTCGGACGACGCGCTGGTGCTGGCGCTGGCGCAACAGGCGCGCGACCTGCCGGGCGTGAATTTCGTCGGACTGCAGGCCTATCACGGGTCAATGCAGCACTTTCGTACGCGCGAAGAACGGTCGCAGGTCTGCCGGCAGGCGGCGCGCATTGCGGCGTCGTATGCGCAGTTGCTGCGCGAAAGCGGCATCGCGTGCGACGTCATCACGGGCGGCGGCACGGGCAGCGCGGAATTCGATGCAGCAAGCGGCGTTTTCACCGAGCTGCAGGCAGGCTCTTACGCCTTCATGGATGGTGATTACGGCGCCAACGAGTGGGATGGTCCATTGACGTTCCAGAACAGCCTCTTCGTGCTGTCCACCGTGATGAGCGTGCCCGCCGCCGACCGCGTGATCCTGGACGCGGGGTTGAAATCCACCACCGCCGAATGCGGCCCGCCCGCGGTGTTCAAGGCCGATGGCCTGACCTACGCGGCCATCAACGACGAGCACGGCGTGGTGCGCGTGGCGCCAGGGGCGCAGGCGCCCGCCTTGGGCGACGTGCTGCGCCTGGTGCCTTCGCACGTGGATCCCACCTTCAACCTGCATGACGGGCTGGTGGTGGTGCGCGACGGCGTGGTGCAGGACATATGGGAGATCGCGGCGCGCGGGTTCTCGCGCTGACCTCGCTTACGGCGACGATCGCACCCGCCCGCTAACGCGCATGGTGGTCGTGCCGCTCAGGCAGCCTAAGCCGCCAGGTTCGTCATCCCCAGGAATTGCCGCAGTTCGGGGGTGGCGGGCGCCGAGAACAATTCCTCGGGCGGTCCGATCTCGTGCACGCGGCCCTGATGCATGAACACGACGCGGTCGCACACTTCGCGCGCAAAGCGCATTTCGTGCGTGACCATCAGCAAGGTCATGCCGTCGGCCGCCAGTTCGCGCACCACCGCCAGCACTTCGTTGACGAGCTCCGGGTCCAGCGCCGAAGTGATCTCGTCGCACAAGAGCGCCAGCGGCTGCATGGCCAGCGCGCGGGCGATGGCCACGCGCTGCTGCTGGCCGCCGGACAGCTCTTCGGGCCACGCGTCGAATTTATGCGCCAATCCCACGCGGGTCAGCATGGCGCGCGCCAGGTCGGCCGCTTGCGCTTCCGGCATGCGCTTGGCCACCATGGGCGAGAGCATCACGTTGCGCCCCACCGTCAGGTGCGGGAACAGGTTGAACTGCTGGAAGATCATGCCCACCTTCAGCCGCAGCGCGCGCAGGCGCAATTCATCGTCGGCCAACTGGGCGTCGGCCACCATGATGGCGCCGCCGTCGATCTGCTCCAGCCCGTTCACGCAGCGCAGCAGCGTGCTCTTGCCCGAGCCGCTTTTGCCGATGATGGCGATGACCTCGCCGGGTTCGACGCGTAGCGTCACCCCTTTCAGGACTTCGTTGTCGCCGAATTTCTTGCGGACGTCTTCAAGGGCGATGAGGGGCATGCAACTTCCTTTCCAGCCGGAGGCTGAGGCGCGACAGGGGCCAGCACAGCGCGAAGTAGATCAGCGCGGCGCAGGCGTAGACGGTGAAGGGGCTGAAGGTGGCGTTGGTGATGACGGTGCTGGCCTTGGACAGCTCCGTGAATCCAATGATGGAGGTCAGCGCGGTGCTCTTGACGATCTGCACCGCAAACCCCACGGTGGGCGCGATCGCGATGCGCAACGCCTGCGGCAGCACCACATGGCGCATCTGCTGCACGTAGCCCAGCGCCAGGCTGGCCGACGCCTCCCATTGGCCTTTGGGAATGGCTTCTACGCAGCCGCGCCAGATCTCGGCCAGGAACGCGCCCGACCACAACGTCAACGCCGCGCCGGCCGCCAGCCAGGGCGGCACTTCCACGCCCAGCAGAGACAAGCCGAAGAACGCCAGGAACAGCTGCATCAACAGCGGCGTGCCCTGGAACAGTTCGATATAGGCCCAGCTGGCGCGCCGCATCACGGCCACGCGCGACGTCCGCATCATCAGCGCCAGCACCCCCATCAGCGCGCCACCCACGAACGCCACCAGCGACAGCGCGATGGTCCAGCGCGCGGCCAGCAGCAGGTTGCGAACGATGTCCCAGGTCGAGAATTCAATCATCTTGCCGCCTTGCGGAACAGGCACCGTCCGGCCAGGCGCAGCAACTGGCGCAGCAGGATGGCCAGCGCCAGGTAGATGCCGGTGGTCACCAGATACACCTCGAACGCGCGGAAGTTGCGCGACTGGATGAAGTTGGCGGCAAACGTCAGGTCTTCGGCGGCGATCTGTGAACACACCGCCGACCCCAGCATCACGATCACGATCTGCGACGACAGTGCGGGCCAGATGCGCTTGAGCGCGGGCTTCAGCACGACGTGCCGGAACACCTGGAAGCGTGTCATCGCCAGGCTGGCGCCGGCCTCGTACTGGCCCTTGGGCGTGGCGTCGATGCCGGCGCGGATGATCTCGGCGCTGTAGGCGCCCAGGTTCAGCGCCATCGCCAGGCAGGCGGCCTGCATCTCGCCCAGCTGCACGCCCAGCGACGGCAGGCCGAAGAACACGAAGAACAACTGGATCAAAAACGGCGTGTTGCGGATCACCTCCACATAGGCCGCCACCGGCGCGCGCAGCCAGGCCGGGCCCTGCGTGCGGACCCAGGCGCAGGCGATGCCCAGCGCCACGCCGGCCACCGCGCCGAACGCGATCAGTTCAACGGTGACGCCGATGCCTTTAATCAGCACCGGCGTGTAGTCGAACACCGCGCCGAAATCGTATTGATACGCCATGATGGCCGCCTGCGGAACTTACAGGTCCTTGGGCAATTCGGCGCCCAGCCACTTCTGCGAAATTGCCGACAGCGAGCCGTCACGCTTGGCCGCCGCCAGGATGTCGTTGACCTTGGCGCGCAGCTTGGGCTCGTCCTTGTTCAGGCCGATGTAGCACGGCGAATTCTTGATCAGGAACTTGGTTTCGGGCTTTTTGGCCGGGTTACGCGCCAGGATGGCGGCGGCCACCACGTTGCCCGTGGCGATCATCGGCACCTGGCCCGACAGGAAGGCGGTGATGGTGCCGTTGTTGTCTTCGTAGCGCTTGAGCGTGGCGGTTTCAGGGGCGATCTTCGACAGCTCGATGTCTTCCACCGCGCCGCGCGTCACGCCGATGGTCTTGCCGGCCAAATCGGCTGCGGAGGCCACCTTCAGGTCGGCCGGGCCGAACACGCCGTTGAAAAACGGCGCGTACGCGTCCGAGAAATCGATGGCCTTTTCGCGTTCGGCGTTCTTGCCCAGGCTGGAGATCACCAGGTCCACCTTGCGCGTCTGCAGATACGGCACGCGGTTGGCGCTGGTGACCGGCACCAGTTCCAGCTTCACGCCCAGCTGCTTGGCGATGAGCTGCGCGGTGTCGATGTCATAGCCCAGGGGCTTCATGTCGGCGCCCACCGAACCGAAGGGCGGGAAATCCTGCGGCACGGCGATCTTGATGGTGCCTGACTTGACGATATCGTCCAGCGTGTCGGCGTGCGTCAGCGGCGCGGCCAGCAGGCTGGCGGCGGTGCAAAGGGACAACAACAGGGTTCTGCGGTTCATGAGGGACTCTCCAGGGCGCGCACCGCCCGGAGCGGGTCGGATGCGTTGCACACCAATTCAGTATACAAACCTGGGAAAGCAAGTTCCGTGCCATTTCGCGGCCGCTACACGGGCCTCGACGGGGACGCATCGCATGCCCTGCTTTGGTGCGGCGGATGCGCCGAGTGCGGGCATGCCGGGCACCGGATTGGATCGCGGGCCGGGTTGCCTTTCAGCCGTCCAGATGGGGCTGCATCAGGGCCGCGAACCAGTCATGGAAAACGGCCAGGCGGCGCGAGCGCTGGCGACGGTGCGGGTACAGCAGCGATACCGGCATGGCGGCCGCGCGAAAAGCCGGCATCACCTCGATCAGCTTGCCGGCGTCCAGCAGGTGCTGCACGTCGAAGCGCGGAATCTGGATAAGCCCCAGCCCGGCCAGGCAGCAGGCGAT
>NZ_DBHKZA010000090.1:0-3567 GCF_057314935.1 Achromobacter sp. | reverse complement strand
GTCTCCAATTGCTGGATGGCCGCCGACACCGAGGCGCGCGGCACCTCCAGCGCATGGGCGGCCTTGATGAAGCTGCCCATGTCGGCGACCTGGGCGAACACGCGGTACTGGTCGAATCGGTCCATGCGTCTGGCGTCCCCTGCCGTCCACCGGCGGATCGTCCTGTGGATAACGGCAGGAGAGAGAGTAGCCTGTCCGCACTACAAGGAACCACGCACAGGCCGTTGCTGCTTACTTCGTCGTATAGCCGCCGTTGATCAGGATCGTCTGGCCCGTGATCCACCAGCCGTCGCTGACCAGGTGGCGGATGAAGGGCACGACGTCTTCAATATCGGTCAGGCCCGTCTTGCTGAACGGCGACAGCGCGGCCGCGGTCTTGTGATACGCCACCGCATCGGCGCCTTCGGCCGGGTAGAAGAACGGCGTGTCCATCGGGCCGGGGCCCACGGCGGTCACCGAAATGCCGCGCGCGCCGAATTCCTTGGACGCGGCGCGGGTGTAGTGCTCGACCGGCGCCTTGGTGCCGGCGTAGGCAGCGTAGAACGGCGTGAACGCACCCAGCAGGGAGGTCACCAGCGTGCAGACCTTGCCGTTGTCGTTCACATGGCGGCCCGCTTCGCGCAGGAAGAAGAAGGCGGTCTTGGAGTTCACCGCCGTCATCTCGTCGTACTCGGTTTCGCTGATCTCGGTGAAGGGCTTCTTCAATACTTTGCCGACGGTGTTGATGGCGATGTCGGGCCGGCCCACCGCGGCGACGGCGTCGGTGAACAACTTTTCGACGGCGGCGGCGGTGGTCAGGTCTGCTTGCAGCGCGACCGCTTTAGCGCCGGCCGCCTGGATCGCGGCAACGGTCGCATCCGCTTCGGCTTTGGACGCGGCGCTGTTGTAGTGGATCGCCACCGCGCGGGCGCCCTGCTCGGCCAGGTCGCGCGCGATCAGGCCGCCCAGGTTCTTGGCGCCGCCGGCGATCAGCACGACTTTGCCCTTGATGGAATGGTCTGCCATGGAAAAACCCCTTCATGAATCGATGGAGCTTCGAGCTTAGGCAAGCGCATCGCCGCGATAAACCACCCGGGGCTGGATGGATCATCCAGAAAATCCTCCCAATCGTCGTGAAAAAAGCCGTCCTGTTTTACGGGGACGGCTTTTGCGGCAAGCGGCTGCCGGTGCGATGGGCAGGGAGTCTTAATCCTGAATCTTCAATCCACCTGCGCGCCGGACTGCTTGACGGCTTTGCCCCACTTGTCGACTTCGCTGGCGATGAACGTACCGGTCGCTTCAGGCGTCAACGGCATGGGTTCGGCGCCGCGGTCACGCAGGAACTTCTGCATTTCCGGCGTGCCCAGCGCATGGCCGATCTGCTTGCTCAGGTAATCGGTGACCGCCGGCGGCGTGTCGCGCGGCGCGAGCACGGCGGCCCAGCCGATGGCCTCGAATCCCGGGTAGCCGGATTCAGCCACGGTCGGCACGTCCGGCAGCTGCGGCAAGCGCTTGGCGGTCGTCACGGCCAGCGCCACGGCCTTCTTGCTTTGCACGTGCGGCAGGCCGGCGGTGACAGAATCCACCATCAGCGGCACCTGGTGGCCCAGGAAATCGGCCTGGGCCGGGCCGCTGCCCTTGTACGGGATGTGGCGGATGTCGATATCGGCTGCGGCCTTGAACATTTCCGCGGACAGATGCTGCGTGCCGCCGATGCCGGCGCTGGCGTAGGCCAGTTCGCCCGGATTGGCGCGGGCTTGCGTCACCAATTGCTTAAGCGAGGTGATGCCGGACGCCGGCGTGGCCAGGAACATCAGCGGCACCGAGAACACGCCCGACACCGGCGCGAAATCCTTGGTCAGGCTGTAGTTGATGGTCTTGTACAGCGTCTGGTTGACCGCGGCGGCACTGCCGGCGATGACCAGCGTGTAGCCGTCGGGCGCGGCGCGCATGGCCTGTTCCATGCCGATGTTGCTGCCGGCGCCGGCGCGGTTTTCCACCACGATGGGCTGCTTGACGGCGGCGCCCAGCTTTTCAGCCAGGGCGCGGGCGAAGATGTCGGTGGCCTGCCCGGGCGGGAACGGCACGATCAGGCGGATGGGGCGTTCGGGGTAGTCGGCATGCGCCGGGGCGCCGGCCGCCGCCAGCGCCAGACCGGCGGCAAGACTGGAAAGGATACGTTTCATGATTGGTCAGTAAAAAGCGACGACGGGCGGCGCGCGGGGGCGCGCCGCTTGCATAAAATAGAGCGCCCGAGCGTCGGCCCTTTTGAGGCGGCCCGGGGCGAATCGGCGGGGGGTGCGTCACGATAGCATCCCTCTGTCGGTGCTACATTTGCGTTTTCGCGCTTCCCCCTTGAAGTTTCCCCTTCATCCCTGTCCTTTCACCCCGCAGGAACCGCCATGGAATTCAGCCAGTTCAACGTCAACACCCTCATGGAGATCACCTCCCGCCCGGACCTCGTGTTCGTGAGCGGCAAGGGATCCTGGCTGGAGGATCACGCGGGCAAGCGATATCTGGACTTCGTCCAAGGCTGGGCGGTGAACACCCTGGGCCACTCCGCCCCGGAAATGCAGCGCGCGCTGGTGGAACAATCGCAAAAGCTGATGAACCCGTCGCCGGCGTTCTACAACATCCCCTCGATCGAGCTGGCCCAGCGCCTGACCGGCGCATCCTGCTTTGACCGCGTCTTCTTCGCCAACAGCGGCGGCGAAGCCAACGAAGGCGCCATCAAGCTGGCGCGCAAGTGGGGCCAGGTCAAGAAGAACGGCGCCTACAAGATCATCACGATGAACCACGGCTTCCACGGCCGCACGCTGGCAACCATGTCCGCGTCCGGCAAGCCGGGCTGGGACAAGATGTTCGCCCCGCAAGTGGAAGGCTTCCCCAAGGCCGAACTGAACGACCTGGAATCGGTGAAGAAGCTGATCGACGACAAGACCGTCGCTATCATGCTGGAACCGGTGCAAGGCGAAGGCGGCGTGATTCCGGCCACCAAGGAATTCATGCAAGGTTTGCGCCGCCTGGCCGACGAAAACCAGCTGCTGCTGATCGTCGACGAAGTGCAGACCGGCATGGGCCGCACCGGCAAGATGTTCGCCTACCAGCATTCCGACGTCATCCCCGACATCATGACGCTGGCCAAGGGCATCGGCGGCGGCGTGCCGCTGGCCGCCCTGCTGGCGCGCCAGGACGCCTGCGTGTTCTCGCACGGCGACCAGGGCGGCACGTACAACGGCAACCCGCTGACCACCGCCGTGGGCGTGGCCGTGTTTGACGCACTGGCCGCCCCGGGCTTCATGGACGCCGTCAACGCGCGTTCCAAGCAGCTGTCCGAAGGCCTCTTGGCGCTGTCGGCCAAGTACGGCATGAAGGGCGAACGCGGCCTGGGCCTGTTGCGCGCATTGATCATGGACCGCGACGACGGCCCGGCGATTGTCGAAGCCGCCCGCAAGCTGGAACCGCAAGGCCTGCTGCTGAACGCCCCGCGCCCGAATTTGCTGCGCTTCATGCCGGCGCTGAATGTGACGGCCGAAGAAATCGACCTGATGCTGAGCGAACTGGACAAGCTGATCGCGCAAGTGCGCA
>NZ_DBHKZA010000089.1:19152-22440 GCF_057314935.1 Achromobacter sp. | reverse complement strand
CGCCGCGCTGAAACTCATTCTGCGTATTGAAAGCCAGCCACAGCGCGGCTGACGCCGCAATTACCGCGATGAGCACCGATAAAACAACCATCGGCAGATTCCAAAGCAATACGGCCGGCATGCGCATGGCACCCATACCCAGATAATGCATGGCGGCGACGCCCAGTCCGGCGGCGAGCCCCCCCACCAGGCAACGTCCGAAGGTGAAACGGTCGCGGCCGACATACCAGAATGCCCACCCGGAAAAACCCGCGGCAACCACGAAGCTGAGTATGGTGAGGCCCAGCTGATAACCCACGTCGAAGGGCAGGTTCTGCGCCTGCATGCCGATGAAATGCATGCTCCAGATACCGACTCCACCCATGGCCACGGCGCCGATGAGGATGTAACCGATACGTATTTCACCGTCCTGGGTTTCGGTGCGGATACCGGCCGCGGCAAGCAGCGCCACATACGAGCCAAGTACCGCAATCAGGAACGAGAGCGCGACCAGCCCGCCATGAAACGAAAGGGGAACGACGTCGCCCGGGTTCATGAACGGCCCCAATGAAATGGCCTGCGATCGCGGCGTTGCGCGGTCAGGCATTTCCGAGAAGTACTGCAGTCACACGTGCCCATCTTGTGGACCCCCGATTGCCCGAAAACCGATGTGATTTGATACGTTTATATAGTCTTATCTATTAACATTTAATACACATCAGGGTTTACACCAATATTCGCGATACTTAGGCAATAGACATGTAACGGATATCCCGAAATTTATATCAATCCTATTAAAAACCCCTAGTTAACCCTGACTTATCTTATATGCATCGGTTCCCGAGCATTTCGCAATGTTGTTATCTTGTCGTTTCCGATCGGTCACAATGAAATAAATTGTCATTATCCTGGGCGGCTGGCACCATAACCGCCTGTGGCGTACGCAAACACTTCTTACCAATGTTGTGTCCCTATATATTCAATATTTAGTGAATATCGAATACATGGCCGGACAGCGCCTGAAGAAATGAGAGATACAAAAGGCATGAGACGTCCGTACCCGGCAAGTCCGCTTACCCTCGCCCTTATCTGCGCCCTTGCCTTCAGTGCGAATGCGCGCGCGGATGGCCCGCTGCGGGGCAACCCCGTTGACTCGCTGCCGCAGTTGGAAAGGCCCCCTGGCGCGCAGCAGCCTCCACCTGTCGTGGAAACGGCCACGCCCGAACAATTGGCGTTGCAAGCCAGGTTGGCGCAACGCATCGTGCCGCTCAACTTCGACGTGAGCGGCGTCCACGCCATTGCTTTTGACGAGGTGTCGGCCATTCTTGCGCCGTTGTCCGGCAAGGAAATCAGCCTGGGCGAATTGGTGCAGCAAGTCGACAAGATCACCCAGCTATACCGCGACAAGGGGTATCCCCTATCGTTCGCGCTGGTGCAGAACCAGACGTTCGCCAACGGGCTGGTCGTGGTTACGGTGGTCGAGGGCTATATCGGAAACGTGCGGATCGAAGGTGATATCGGCAATGCGCTGGACCGCCTGGAAACGCTGGCCGGCCCGTTGAAGGAAGACCGTCCGCTGCAGCAAGCCACGCTGGAACGCCAGTTGAATCTGATGCGTACGGTGCCGGGCGTGAAATTCACGCCCAACCTGGATCTGCCGCGCCGCGCGGATGGTGCGACAGAACTGGTGCTGACTGCCTCCCGCCAACCGGTGAGCGTGACAGGCGGCGTTGCCGATCTCGGCACTGGCATGCAGCCGCTGGTGAACCTGGGCACCAACAGCCTGACGCCGCTGGGCGAGCAGGTGAGACTGACGGCGTCCATCCCGTTCAACAGCGACGACGTCAAATACGTCATGGGCGAAGTCCGCGTGCCGATCGGTCCGGACGGTTTGGCGATCAAGGTCGACGGTTATCACTATGACGCCAAGCCCCAGGACGATGCCATCGAATACCTGGGATTTGAGCGGCGGGTGAAAAACGACCGCATCGGCATCGGCGTCAGTTATCCCTTCTTGCTGAACAACACCCGTTCCCTCACGGGGACGCTCGGCGTCTACGCCGCAAACTCCAAAGACCGTTACGACTCGCGCACATCGGACCTCTGGCTGCAGCAAGATGCGAGAGTGCGCGCCGCCAACGCTGAGCTTCGATATATTCAGGTCTCCGAAAGCAAGACGACAGACGTTACCGCGAGCGTATCGAAGGGGTTTGACGCGGCGGGTGCGAAAAAGGACATTTCGACCAACTATGGATATTCAGCCACGCCGATCCTTGATCTGGATTTCACGCGCTACAACCTGAATGCAAAACAAACGTTTGCGTTGCCCGCGCAGTTCGGACTGACATTTTCCGGCGCCGCGCAGTATTCCAGCAATATCCTGCCCTCGTCCGAGCAAGTCTCCTTCGGGAGCTGGCGCTATGCCATGGGGTATGCGCAAGGCGAGCAAAGCGGTGACAAGGGCGTGGGCGTATCGGCCGAAATCAATCGCCGTTTCGGCACGGGCTGGGAATACCTCTCGAGCGTGCAGCCGTATGCCTTGGTGGACTACGCGCGCACCTGGTACAACAACAAGAGCTTGCAGGCGATTAACCAACGGCACCTGTCATCGGTCGCCCTGGGCCTGCGGTTCACGGACGACAAATACTATCTGTTCGATTTCAACGTCGCCAAACCGATCGGGTCGGCGTCCGTCAACCATGACAGGGACGTGCGCTTCAATGCCAACTATTCCCTGTTCTACGACGCGTTCTGACCCAGGGACGATTCCTGCCCTACTGACCGGCGCCTGTTTTTACAGGCGCTTTTTTTTGCGCATCCCACACACCACGTTACGTAACGTCGCCCGTAACGTAACGGGAAATAACCTGCCATTCGTAACATTCGCAGGGTTTTTGCCGTCGCAAAAATGCGGGTTTCCCAAGCTTGGTGCAAACCCTCAACCTCTCACGCAAGCCAATGATTTATAAGGAGTTTATTTAGTAGCAAATATCAACGAAGAGCAAAAATCCGGGCGCGAGAAAAATGTTGGCACGATTTATGCATGGAGAGACGTATCGGGCAGTTTCATCGCCTGACCCATCCAACCCGAGGAGCTCGCCATGTATACCAAAGTAGACGCAAAGCGCATTCAACGTATTTTGACCTCCACCGTCATGGCCGCTGCTCTGATGAGCGCGCTGGCTGCTTGCGGCGGCGGCGGCGGGAGCGGCAAGAAGTCAGCCGGCCTGCCTGGTACCGATATTCCGACGAATCCGGGCGGCAACAATCCTGGCGGCACCGACCCGACCAATCCCGGCGGCACCGATC
>NZ_DBHKZA010000089.1:9839-19052 GCF_057314935.1 Achromobacter sp. | reverse complement strand
CCGGGCGGCAACAATCCTGGCGGCACCGACCCGACCAATCCCGGCGGCACCGATCCGAACACGCCCGTCAATCCCGTGACGGCCGGCCTGCTGCAAACTACGTTGGGCAATACTGGCAAAGCCGTGGACAACACGCTGCCGCTGAATCTGGGTACGACGTTGGGCGGCGTGGGCAAGGCGCTGGACCCGACTTTGGCTCCTGTCGTCAACACGGTTGTCGGGCTGACCCAGGAAGTGGGTGCCACGACCGGCTTGGGCCAACCTGTGGATGGCGTCACCAAACAAGTGGGCGGCCTGGTCAGCGATTTGGGCACCACCGTCAAAGGCACCGGCCTGCCCGGCGGACTGAGTTCCGGCCTGGGCGGCCTGGTCGATGGTTTGGGCAAGACGGTGGCCAGCACCGGCGGCCTGCTGAACGCGGACCCCGCCAATCCGCAACCCCTGACAACCATCCTGGGCAACGCGACGAACGCCGTTGGCGCCTTGACCGCCGGCCTCTCCGGCCAAGGCGGCCTGTTGAACCCGGTGACGCAAGCCGTTGGCGGCATCACCGGCGGCGTGCTGGGCGGCCCTTCGAAGCCGATTCTCGAACCGGCGCTGGGCAACGTGGGCAAGACCGTGGACAACGTGCTGCCGCTGGGCCTGCAGCCCACCCTGGCCGGCCTTGGCGCCGCGCTTGATCCCACCGCCAGCCCGCTGGCCGGCACGGTCACGGGCCTGACGCAACAGTTGGGCGCGACCACCAAGCTGGGAGCCCCGGTCGCCGGACTGCTGACGAACCTGGGTGGCACGCTGGCGTCGGCCGGCAGCTCCTTGCCGGGCAATACGGCAGGCCTGAACGGCGTGCTGCAGGGCTTGGGCGGCGCGGTGGCCAGCGCGGGCGGCTTGCTGCACGCCACCCCGGGCAACTCGAATCCGCTGGGCGCGACGCTGGCCAACGCGACGGGCGCAGTCGCTTCCCTGACCTCCGGCTTGGGCCTGGGCGGCGTGACGGGCGGCCTGACCGGCGGCGCTGGCGGCACTGGCGGTTTGCTTAGCCCGATCACGGGTCTCCTCGGCGGCGTGGGCGGTGTGGGCGGCACGCCGGCGGCAGGTGGCGTGGGCGGCCTGCTGGCTCCGGTGACGGGCTTGCTGGGTGGCGTGACCGGCGCAGTGGGCGGCGCGACGGGCGGCACGGCCAACGGCGGTTTGCTTGGTGGCTTGCTGGGCGGCGTGACGGGTGGGACCGCCGGCGGCACCACCGGCGGCACCACGGGCGGCACGGCCAACGGCGGCCTGCTTGGCGGCCTGCTGGGTGGCGTGGTCGGTGGTGTTTCGGTCGGCGCGACGACGGGCACGGGTGCCAGTGCAGGCGCCAGCGCAGGCGGCGCAGCCGGTGCCGGCACGACCAACGGCGGTTTGCTGGGCGGCTTGCTGGGCGGCGTCACCGGTGGCGTGACCGGTTCGTCGACGACGGGCGGCGCGACGAACGGCGGCCTGTTGGGTGGCCTGCTGGGCGGCCTGTCGGCCAAGAAGTAAACCACCACATCCGCAAGGGAGCGACATCATGCTGCAACAAGAAACCATCGTTCACCATGAGCATGTGACCGTGATGCCTGAATCTCGCACGAGTGACCTGCGCCCGGGAATGCTTGACGATATCGCCCTGATGCTGGGTCGGCAGTTTTCGGTGTACAACGCCGCGTGCCAGTCGGCCCTGGCGGAAAAGCTGGGGATCCCCCTGGCGGACCTGAAGGCGCTGGAACTGGTGATGGAGTTCGATGCCTTGCCCACCGGGCAACTCGCCCAGTTGATGGGCATCAGCTCCGGCGGCGCGACCGCCTTGATCAACCGGCTGGAGGCGGCAGGCTACGTGCAGCGCGGCCGCCACCCGCTGGATCGCCGGATGATCGTGATCCGGCCGGTCGAGGAGCAATGCCAGCACCTGTCGCAGGAGCGGCAGTGGATTGCCGAAGCGGTGATGCTGATGGCGCGCCGCTACGACACCACCGAGCTGGAAACGGTGCATGCCTTCCTGGCGCAATGCGTCCGCACCTTGAGGCACGACACGCTGGTTTGGCTGGAAACGCGCAGCGCGCATCACGACGACCACTGACCCCGGTCCCGCGCGTACGGCGCCGCGTGCCCCGCACGCCCTGATCCGACAGGATCAGGGCGTGTTTTTCATGGGAATCATCCCGGCGGCGTGCCGAACTGCAGCCGCGGAACCGCGGCCAGCAAGCGGCGAGTCAGTTCCTGCTGCGGCGCGTGCAGCACGGCGTCGGCCTGCCCCAGTTCGATGATGCGTCCGCCATCCATGACGGCGATGCGGTCCGCCAGATACTCGACCACACCGAAGTTGTGCGTGATGAACAGGTAAGCGATACCCAGTTCGTCCTGAAGCTCGCGCAGCAGGTCCAGGATCTGCGCCTGGACGGAAACATCGAGCGCGGACGTGGGTTCGTCGCAGATCAGGACCTTGGGCTCGACCGCCAACGCCCGCGCGATCGCGATGCGCTGGCGCTGCCCCCCCGAGAATTCATGCGGGTAGCGCGTCAGCGTATTCACCGGCAGGCCCACCCGCTCGATCAATTGCGCCGCGTGCGCGGCACGCGCCGCCTTGGTCATGCCGCGACGCAGGGATGCCAAGCCTTCATCCAGGATTTCGCCCACGCGCATGCGCGGATCGAGCGAGGCGTAGGGGTCCTGGAACACGATCTGGATGTCCTGGCGCAGGTCGCGCAGCGTGCGCCGGTCGGCCGACAGCGCATCCTTGCCCTGCAGCATTGCCCGGCCCGAAATCCGGGCCCCCTCGATCAGGCGCAGCAACGCCTTGCCGGTGGTGGTCTTGCCGCAACCGGATTCCCCCAGCAAGGCCAGCGTTTCGCCTGCGCGCAGTGAAAAGGTCACCCCATCGACCGCCTTGACCCACGAGACGATGCGGCGCAGCGGGCCCTTGCGCACGGGGTAATGCACTTTAAGGTCTTGAACGTCCAGCACCACGTCGCCGGGCTTGCGCGCCGCGCGCTGGCCCGCCGCGCGGTCGTCCTCGCGCGCCATCGCCTGGCGGCGCTGTTCGGTCAGCGGAGTGCCACGCTTTTCAAAGGTCGGAATGGCCTCGAACAATTGCCGCGCATAAGGGTGCTTGGGCGCCCGGAAGAATTCCTCGGCACTGGCGCTTTCGACGATTTCTCCGCCGCGCATGAGCGCCACGTGATGCGCCACGTTCTTCACCACCGCCAGATCGTGCGTGATGAGCAGCACGGCCATGCCGATTTCCCGCTGGATGTCGGCCAGCAGGTCCAGCACCTGCGCCTGCACCGTGACGTCCAGCGCGGTTGTCGGCTCGTCGGCGATCAGCAGCAGAGGCTCCGCAGCCAGCGCGATCGCGATCATGACGCGTTGCTTCTGCCCGCCCGAGAACTGGAACGGATAGTCGTCCACTCGCCGCTCGGGCTCGGGAATGCCCACGCGCCGCAGCCAGTCCACCGCACGGGCGCGGGCGGCCGCGCCCCGCAGGGGCGTGTGCGCCGTCAGCGTTTCAATGATCTGGTCGCCCACCCGCATGACCGGGTTCAGGCTGGTGGACGGCTCCTGGAAGATGATGCCGATCCGCCCCCCGCGCACCCCGCGCATGGCGCTTTCAGGCAAGCGGTTCAGATCTTCGCCGTCCAGGTCGATCTGACCGCCGACGATGCGGCCGGCGTCCGGCAGCAGACGCAGCAACGCCAACGCCGTGATGCTCTTGCCGCATCCGGATTCGCCCACCAGCGCAAAAGTCTGCCGTTCAGAAATGGCCAGCTGCAAGCGCTTGACCGCGTGCGTCATGCCGCTTTCACCGGCGATGTCCACCTCCAGGCCCTGCACATCGAGCAAAGGCGCGTCGTGGCTCATGGGGCTTCTCCCGACTTGGACGGACGCGGTTCGGCCGCCAGCGCCGTCGCCGGACGGCGGCCGAACAGGCCGCCCAGGCGGGCCATGCGGCTGGGCTTGTAGCGGCGCGTGCGCGGATCGAAGGCATCGCGCACGGCATCGGCGAACAGGTTGGCCGCCAGCACCAGCGCCAGCATGAACATGAAAGCGGTCATCAGACTCCACCAGATCATGGGATCGCGCGACATCTCCAGCCGGGCGCCATTGATCATGGAGCCAAAGGAATTCATGCTGGGATCCACGCCGATGCCAAGATACGACAGCACGGCTTCATAGAGCACCAGGCCCGAGAATTCCAGCACCACGGTGATCAGCACCAGATGCGCCACGTTGGGCAGCAGGTGGCGCGTCATGATGCGCCAGTGCGACACGCCGAACGCGCGTGCCGCCTGCACGTATTCCAGTTCCCGCAGCTTGAGCGTTTCCGCGCGCAGCAGGCGGCACAGCCCGGCCCAACCGGTCAGGCCGAGGATCATGCAGAGCAGGAACAGCCGCAGGTCCGCCCGCGCGACCGAGGTGTCGAACAGGTCGGCGTGGTTGTCGATGTAGACCTGCATCATCAGCGCGCAGGCCGCCACCAGCAGCACGCCGGGGATCGAGGTAATGGTGGTGTACAGGTACTGGATGGCGTCGTCGACCTTGCCCTTGAAGTAACCCGCCGCGATGCCAAAGATGATGGCCGGCGGCAGCATGGCGATGGTGGTCAGGCTGCCGATGACCAGCGCCGTGCGGATGCTTTTCAGCGCCTGCCACAGCACGTCGTTGCCGATGCGGTCGGTGCCTAGCGCGTGATAGCCGCTGGACAGGCCGGCCAATGCCCCGGCCGTCAGGCAAAGCAACGTGAACGTCACCGCCATGGCGCGCCACGGGATGTCGGCATGGCCGCCAAACAGTTGGCCGGCCGCTTCGGACGCCGACCCGGTGCGCCGCGCCAGGCAGGCGTACAGGATGATCGTGGCCAGCAACGCCAGCCCCAACCCGCCGGCCAACCCGATTCCCAGGCGCTTCAGGACATCGCCCGTATGCTGTTCCTCGGGGTGGGTCAGATGGGTGGCCGCGCCACGCAAGCGCGGATAGTCGCGCACCGGCTTGCCATCGACCACCATGGTTTCCTTCAGGAACAGATTCGCCGCCAGCGGCTGCGAGTAGTTCTTTTCGGGGCTCGTCAACACGGTGCCCGACAGCAGGCCATCCAGCGCCGACTTGACGACGGGCGCATAGACCGGCGGGGCATCGGCGGCCGCGCCCGGCACAGGAGGCAGTTGCGGACGGTAATGCACGGAGTCCAGCAGGCCTACCAGGGTGAACGCGGCCAGGACCACGGCGGAGCACATGGCGGGCGTGTCGCGAGCGACCCGCCCCCAGGTCGCTCGCAGGTTCGGACTGCGGCGCACATGCCAGACGTAGGCCAACGCGCTGAGCGCCATCAGCCACAGCGCAACATCGGTCCATAGAAAGACGATCTTCGGCATGGCGGCTACTCGAAACGGACGCGGGGGTCAGCCAGCGTGTAGGAAATATCGGCCAGGATCAGCCCCACGATGTACAGCGCCGCGCCCAGGAACACCATGGCGCGCACGACGGAAAAGTCCTGCGCGTTGATGGCGTCGATGGTGTAGCTGCCCAGGCCCGGAATGCCGAAGAAAGACTCTGCGATCAGGCTGCCCATGAACAGCAGCGGCAAGGCGGCGACAGTGCTGGTCAGGATGGGCAGCATGGCGTTGCGCAGCACGTGCCGGAACAGCACGACGCGTTCGGCCAACCCCTTGGCACGCGCGGTGCGCACGTAGTCCTTACCTATTTCTTCCAGGAACAGGGTGCGGTAGAAGCGCGCCTCGGGCCCCAGCCGCGACACGATCGCCACCAGCACCGGCAGCGCCAGGAACTTGACGACGTCCAGCCCGCCCGCGAAGCCCGAGAACGGCACCAGGCGCATGAGCTTGGCGAAGACCCACTGGCCGGCGATGATGTAGAACAGGCTGGAGATGGACAACAGCAGCACGCACACCACCACGCCCCAGAAATCCAGTCGCGTCGCCCGGAAATACACCAGCGTCAGTGAAAAAACGATGCTGACGAAAAGTCCCAGGATGAACGTGGGCACCGCCAATGCCAGGCTGGGGCCCATGCGGGTCTTGATCTCGCGGCCGATATCGCGGCCGCTGTCGGACGCGCCGAATTCCATCACGAGCAAAGGCACCGACCGCTGGTAGAACACGGTATCGGTCAACTGGGCCGTCCCTTCGGCTTTGGCGTTGAAGAACAGCGGCTTGTCGTAGCCGCGCTCGACCTTCCATTTTTCCACCGCGTCCTGGCTGGCGCGCTGTCCGCCGATGGCCAGGCGCGCCATGTCGTCCGGCGTATTGACCGCGAAGAACAGGATGAAGGTGAAGAGGTTCACGCCGATCAGAATCAGCACGCCATACAACAGCCGGCGGATCACATAGCCGATCATGATTGATGCTCCTTACGGGCGCCGGGCCCAAAGGCCGTCTGGCGTTCGCGGCGCTTGAGCGCGACGTACGACGGCCAGATCGCCAAGGCCAGCAGCAGCACGAACAGGCCGATCGGCCACCATCTTGGGAAATTCCATTCGTCGATCTTCTGCTGCCGAAGCGCGGGGTCCAGCTTCAGGTACTGGAGCGTGTTGCGCACCATCTGCGTCGGCTTGGCGTTGCCGACCCACTGCTGGTAGGCGCCGCCCGACATCGGGAAGAATCCGAACATCCAGGGCGCGTCGCGCTGCACGACCTCCACCATCCTGGCGATGAGCTTCTCCTTTTCGGGGCCGTCATCCAGGAACTTCATCTGCTCGAACAGCTTGTTGAATTCGGGGCTGTCGTAGTTGGCCGCGTTCTCGCCGCCGCCCTTGGCCTTGGCGTTGGGGCCATACAGCAGGAACAGGAAGTTCTCGGCGTCGGGATAATCGGCGTTCCAGCCCCACAGGAAGATCTGCGCCGCGCCGCGCGTCATCTTGTCCTGGAAGCGGTTGTAATCGGTGGACCGCAAGTCCAGCTGCACGCCGATCTTGTTCATCTGGCGGCGCATCCAGTCGAACTGCGGATTCGATCCGCCGCCCTGCATGGCGTCGTAGTACAGCACCAGCGGCGCCCCGGTCTTGGCGTTACGGCCATCGGGATAGCCGGCTTCGGCCAGCAGGCGGCGGGCCACGTCGACGGACTTGCGCTCGGGCTTGCCGTCCACCAGGTCGTACACCACGGGGTTCACGCCTTCAGGCGGTTCGCGGTAACCCAGCACGCCGGGCGGCACCGGCCCCTGCGCCACGGAAGCCTGGCTGTTCTCGAACACGGCCACGTACTCTTCCCAATCGAACACGATGCTGATGGCCTGGCGCAGCTTGCGGTTCTTTTCCGCCTGCTCGGGCGTGTCGCCCTTGCCCACGACGGGGTCCAGCCAGTTGAACCCCATGTACCAATTGGCGGTTTCGACCGTGGTCGGCAGGCGGATGCCGCGTTCTCGGTACTGGCGGGCCTTATCCTGGCTGTCTCCGGCCGCGACCAGCATGGCCACGCCGTACTCGCCGCGCTCGATCTGCGGCGCGTCGTAATAGCCCTGCATGAATTTTCCGATCAGCGGAATCGCTTCCTTTTCCAGGCTGAACACGGCGCGGTCGATGAAGGGCGTGGGTTTGCCGCAATCCGCCAGCAGGCCGGCCGCCTTGTCGCCCGGTTCTCCGTCGCAAGGGTACGGTTCGCCGTGGAAATTGGGGTTGCGCACCAGCACGTGGCGCCGGTTCGGCAGCGATTCGGCCAGCATGTAGGGGCCGGTCCCCACGGGCCAGGTGTTCAGCGACAGATCGTGCGAGGCCATGCCGGGCTGGTTGTAGAAACGGTCGGCCTCCCAGGGGATGGGCGCCGTAAACGTCATGGCCAGCCAGTACTTGAATTGGGGATATTTGCCACTCACCCGGATGCGCAGCGTGTGCGGGTCCAGCGCCTGGACGCCGGTAAAGCCGTCGGCTTCGCGCAAGTCCAGCCAGGGCGGCGTGCTGCCGCCAGGCAAGTCGCGCCGCATGTCGCGGTCGCGTTGGCGCAGGCGGTCGCCGTATTCCTTCATGCCTTGAACATGGTCGGCCATCACGGAATAGATGGGCGACACCACGCGCGGGCTGGCCAGGCGCCGAAACGCATAGACATAATCGTCCGCGGTGAGTTCGCGCGTGCCGGTGCGCGGAAAGTCGGGAATATAGAACTTGTCGTCCAGTTCGCCCGCGGCCAACGGGTAGTAGTCGTAGCTGCCGTCGGTCTTGCGGGCAAAGGCCGGATGCGGCTGGAAGCGCACGCCAGGGCGGATCTTGATGTCGTAGACGCTTTCGGCGATCTGTTCGCCCGGCGCGTCAGCAGGCAACGGTTTGCCCTGCGCATCCAGATAAAGCGGCGGGGCGATGGCCTCTGCCGAGCGCGGCACCAGCTCGTAGGGCCGCTTCAGGTAGTGATAGCCGTACAACGTCTCATAGATGTTGTAGGTATAAGGCGTTTCGTCCACGGAATAAGAGCTGGCCGGGTCCAGGTACTTCGGCGAACGCTGCGTGAACGCGGAGTAGAACGTGTTCTGGCTTTCCGCGCCCGACGGATACGGGCTGTTGATCGGGCTTTCTTGCGAGCAGCCCGCCACTGCCAGCAACAGCAGCGTGGCCGTCGCCCAGAGCCGCTTGAATGCACGCATGGAAACCTTCCCTTCAAATCGTTGCGACAGAGAATAGCAAACGCGGGACGGAGCCAGTACCCAGGCATCCCCCTAGCGGCGCCCGAAGGATCACCGCCTGACGGTTCACCGCACGACGGACCGCCGCCCGACTCATTCGCACTGGCGTTGACGCCAGCAGTCGTAGCGCCACTTCCAGGGTTGCACGGCGCCCTGCTGTACCCACAGGCCACGGCCGGCGTCCTTGGCCTGGCGTTGCAGGTCAGGCATGGCCTTGTCGCGCAGGTAGTCGCCCTTTCTGGCGGTATAGGCCCAGGCGTAGCCGGCCTCGACCTGCAAGCGGTTGGCCGAGCGGCCGTCTTCGAGGATCAGCGCGCACACGTCGCGGCCGTACTGGTCTTTCTCGTAGCACTGGGCGGTCAGGGTCTTGCCTGCCACCAGGCTGGCAAGATTCTTGCGCGCGGCCTCGGCATACGGTTGCCCGGGCTGGTCGGCGCCGTGGCCTTCCTCCGGCGCATCGATGCTGTCCATGCGGATGCGCCGCTGGCCATCCGGCGCGCGCAGCGTCACGGTATCGCCGTCAGCCACGTTGACGATGGTGCCGGTCAGCGTGTAGCTGCCCTGAGGCACGCCGCC
>NZ_DBHKZA010000089.1:0-9739 GCF_057314935.1 Achromobacter sp. | reverse complement strand
CCGCAAGAATCAGGGCGACGATCAGGGCGGTCAGCTTGCTGCCGCCGCGAAAGGAAGGTTTGCCACGCACCGGCCGGGCTCCAGGTTAGAAACGCTGGAAGTTTGCCACACGCCACGCGCAGCCAACCGCCTGGCGTGCAGAAAAGGACCGCGTCCGCCTACAGCCAGCCCGATCTGCGGAAACGCCAATACAGGATGGAGCAGACCGACACGATGACGCCCAGCGTAATGGGATAGCCCCAAGGCGACTTCAGTTCGGGCATGAATTCGAAGTTCATGCCATAGATGCCGGCGATCGCCGTGGGGACGGCCAGGATTGCGGCCCAGGACGCAAGCTTGCGGGTGGTGTCGTTCTGCGCGGCCTGGCCGATCATCAGGCTGGCTTCAAACGCGAAGGCCAGCGACTCGCGCAAGGCATTGAACAATTCGTCCACGCGCAGCACGCGGTCGGCGACTTCGCCGAAATAGGGGCGTGCGTGTTCGTCCACCGCCGACATCTCGACCCGCGCCAGACGCCGGCAGATCTCGGCCATCGGCGACACCACGGTGTGGATGCGCAGCAGGTCGCGGCGCTGGCGGTACAGCCTGCGGATGTCGGAATCCTTGGCGCCGCGGATCAGCAGCTTCTGCTCGGCGCCTTCCACCACGCTCTCGATCTTGCCGGCGGCGGCCACATAGCGGTCGACCAGCCAGTCCAGCACCTCGGAGGCCACGTAGTCGCTGCCGCGCTTGAGCAGGTCGGGAGATGCCTCCAACCGTTCGCGCAAGGGGCTGTGGGCGGCCGTTGCGCCGCGGCGCACGGTGACCAGGAAGCCGTCGCCGATCAGCAGTTGGGTCTCGCCGAAGATCGGGCGCTCGGCCTCGACCTCGACCGTGACGGTCACGATGAGGACCATGTTGCCGTAGTCGATGATCTTCGGGCGCCGGTGCGGCTCCAGCATTTCTTCCTGGTTCTTGCCGCAGGCGCCGAGTTCTCCGGTGACCCTGGCCAGCAATTCCGGCGTGGGATTGCGCAGGCCGATCCACAGCATGCCGGGCGGCTGCCCCTGCGGCTGGCCGTTGTACCGGCTGATGTACTGCCCCACCTCGTCGATGGGCACTTCCCGGTCGCGGCGCCCGTTCACATAGGCTATCGACGCGACCACCTCGCCCTTGTGGGCGTCGGCGAAATTTTCTTCAGCGGACATGGACTACCTCAGGCAATGCGATCCCTACCGGACAACTTATGGGTATCGGCCGATGATAGCCCAGGCCAGGGCCTGCCAACGCGCGAAGGCGCCCCGCGCAGTCCCTAGGAAAACAGGCTCCGGACTCGTTTGGTCACGTCGATGCTGGGCGCCTGCGGTTCCTTCGGCTGGCCGCCAGGCAGATCAGGCAGCGCGGGCGGCTTGGGCAGATGGTCGAACAGCGGCAGCATCGCATTGGTGATGTAGCGCGTGCGCGAGCCATAGACGTGGCGGTCGCCCATGCCCGTCTGCTGGTGCACGTAGAAGCGTTGCGGCACGATCAGCTGCAAGCGCTCTTTGGCGCGCGTCATGGCCACATACAGCAGGCGGCGCTCTTCCTCGATTTCTTCGGCGGTGCCCGTGCTCATGTCGGACGGGATGCAGCCGTCGACCACGTTCAGCACATAGACAGCCTTCCATTCCTGGCCCTTGGCGGAATGGATGGTGGACAGGATCATGTAGTCTTCGTCGCGCGACGGGGCGCCGGATTCGTCGCTGGTGGCATCCGGCGGGTCCAGCGTCAATTCGGTCAGGAAACGTTCGCGCGACGGGTAGCCCGCCGCCAGGCGCACCAACTGGTCCAGGTCGGTCTTTCGCACGCGCGCATCGTCGTACAGGCGTTCCAGTTGGCCGGCGTACCAGCGCAGGGCCAGGTCCACATCGGCCGGCCAGCGCAGGGCGGGATCGCACAGCGCCGCATAGGTGTCGGCGAACGCGCCCCACTCTTCCTGCGCCGCCGCTCCCGGCTTGAATTCGCGCAGCGCGCGCAACGGTTCGGCAGACGCGGACATGGCGTCCATCAACTTGCCCGCCGTGGCCGGACCGATGCCGGGCATCAGTTGCGCCACCCGGAAGCCTGCCATGCGCCCGCGCGGGTTTTCGGCCCAGCGCAACAGCGACAGCAGGTCTTTGACATGCGCGGCTTCCAGAAAGCGCAGCCCGCCGAACTTCACGAAGGGGATGTTGCGGCGGGTCAATTCAAGCTCCAGCGCGGCGCTATGGCTGGCCGTGCGGAACAGCGCCGCCTGCGACTTGAGCGTGGCGCCGCCCTCGCGCTGGGCCAGCACCTGGTCGGCCACCCACCGCGCCTGCCCGGCTTCGTCGCTGACCGTCACCAGTTCGGGCAATTGCGACGACGCGCGATCGGTCCAGAGGTCTTTGGCGAAACGTTCCGTCGCCAACCCGATCACCGCGTTGGACGCGTTCAGGATGGGCTGGGTAGAACGGTAGTTGCGGTCCAGCGTGATGACGCGCGCCGGTTCGGGAAACTGGTTGGGAAAGTCCAGGATGTTGCGCACCGTGGCGGCGCGGAAGGAATAGATGGACTGGGCATCGTCGCCCACCACCGTCAAGCCGCGGCCGTCCGGCTTCATGGCCAGCAGGATGGCCGACTGCAGCCGGTTCGTGTCCTGGTATTCATCCACCAGGACATGGTCGAAGCGCGCGCCGACGTCCGCGGCAATGCCGGGGTCGGACATCATTTCGGCCCAATACAACAGCAGGTCGTCGTAATCGAGCACTTGCTGATCCTGCTTGGCGGCGACATAGCCGCGGAACAGGTTCTTCAGTTCGTCTTCCCATTGGGCGCACCAGGGAAAGGACGTCTTCAGCACGTCGGCCACCGGCGTCTGGCTGTTGACCACGCGCGAATAGATGGCCAGGCAGGTGCCCTTTAGCGGAAAGCGCGACTTGGTGGACGACAGGCCTTGCTCGTGCCGGACCATGCCCATCAGGTCTTCGGCGTCGCCGCGGTCATGGATGGTGAAGGCTTCGGACAAGCCGATGCGCAGCGCGCAGTCGCGCAGCAGCCGTGCGCCGATGGCGTGGAAGGTGCCCGCCCAGGGCAGGGACGGCGCCTGCTGCGAGCCGCGCAGGTTCATGACCCGTTGCAGGACGGACCCCACGCGGCGGTCCATTTCCTGCGCCGCGCGGCGCGAAAACGTCAGCAGCAGCATGCGCTGCGGATCCGCGCCATTCAGGATCAGGTGCGCCACGCGGTGGGCCAGCGTATTGGTCTTGCCCGAACCCGCCCCGGCGATGACCAGCAGCGGGCCGCCGTCGCCGGACGCGCCACTGGCGCCGTTGACGCCGAATTCGGCGGCTTCGCGCTGGGCGGGGTTCAGGTCGGCCAGGGGGTCGGGACGGCTGTTGGCAGGGGGGGGATTCTGTTCGGGCATGACGCGTAAGGGGCCGCAGGCAAGCCCGCAGCGTCGCGCGCAGTGTCTGCACGCCCGCGGGCCAAATGACTGTCTATATATCCAGCTATCATAGCAGCGTGGCCGTCCCGGCCGCGCCCGCCCCCCCTTCGCGCCCCTTCCCCTTGCCTCTCCTTCTTTCCCATGCGCATCCTGACCGGCACCGCCTCCTGGACCGATCCCACGCTGTTGGCCTGCGGACGCTTCTATCCGCCCGGGGTCCGCAGCGCTGAAGCCCGGCTGCGGTTCTACGCCTCTCGCTTTGCCATGGCCGAGGTCGATTCCAGCTTTTACGTCCTGCCCTCGGCGGAGAACGCCTACCTGTGGGCGCAGCGCACGCCGGATGATTTCGTCTTCAACATCAAGGCCTTCCGGCTGTTCACCGGCCACCAGACGCCGCTTGCCGCATTGCCCGCGGACATCGGCCGCGAGTTGGCCGATTGGCCGGACCCGGTCATCTATCACGGTCAGATGCCCGAAGACCTGCGCGACGAACTCTGGCGCCGTTACCAGATGGCGCTGGAGCCGCTGCGGATGCCGGGCAAGCTGGGCGCGGTGCATTTCCAGTTTCCGCCCTGGATCCGACGCGATGCGCGCGGCCGGGCGCACGTGGCCGATTGCGCGCGGCGCATGGAAGAACACCTGATCTCGGTGGAATTCCGGCACCGCAGCTGGTTCGAAACGCCCGCGGCCACGGCGGACACGCTGGCGTTCGAGCGCGACCTGGGCGTGGTACATACCGTGGTCGACGCCCCCCAGGGCTTTGACAATACGGTGCCCCCCGTCTGGGAAAGCAGCCACCCCGACCTGACGCTGCTGCGCCTGCACGGCCGCAATGCCGCGGCCTGGAACGTATCCGGCACGGCCTCGTCGGGACGCTTCCAATATGAATACACGGAACAGGAGTTGGCCGAGCTGGCAGCGCGCTTCTCGCGGCTGGCTGCGCAAAGCGCCCAGGCGCATGCCGTGTTCAACACCAATTTCGAAGACCAGGGCATGCGCAACGCCGCCGCATTCGCGTCCGCGCTGCTGCCGTTCTAGGGCCGCGGGTTCGATGCCGGCGGTCAGGCCGCCGCAGGCTTGCGGGCGACTTCCGCCAGGCTTTCCAGCAGCACTTCGAACTTGCGCGCGATGTCGTGCTCGGGCACACAGGCGTAGCCCAGCAGCAGGCCCGGCCGCCGCCCTTGCGCATTCACGTAGTACCGCGACAGCGCGCGCGTCAGCACGCCTTTGCTGCGCGCCACGTCGACCACGCGTAGATCGTCCATGTCCGGCGGCAGAGTCAGCACCAGGTGCAGGCCCGCCATGCTGGCGTCGCGGTGCAGCCATTCCGGACCCAGCCGGCGTTCGATCAGGTTGACCAGCATCGCCCGGCGCCGGCCGTACAGCATGCGCATCCGGCGGATATGGGCCGCGTAATGGCCTTCGGCGATGAACGTCGCGAGCGCCGCGTGCGTCATCAGATGCCCCTCGCGGTAAAGCTCCGCGTGCGCCGCCTGGAACGCGGCGGTCAGCGGCTTGGGCAACACCAGATACCCCACCCGCAGGCCCGGGTACAAGGTCTTGCTGAAGGTCCCCATGTAGATGACGGGCGCATCCGGCTCCAGGCCCAGCAGCGAGGCGATGGGTCGGCCCGAGAAACGGAATTCGCTGTCGTAATCGTCTTCGATGATCCAACTGCCGCATTGCCGCGCCACGGCCAGCAATTGGCGGCGCCGGGTCAGCGACATCACCGGACCCAGCGGATACTGGTGCGAGGGCGTGACGAAGATGAAGCGCGGCGGCGTGCCCACGGCGTCCGGCAGGCGCATGCCCTCTTCATCGACCGGCAGGTGCACGGTATGCAGGCCGTTGGCCTGCAGGATGGTGCGGGCGCCCCAATAGCCCGGGTCTTCGACCCAGGCGGTCTCGCCGGCTTCGCCCAGGATGCGGGTCGTCAGGTCGATGGCCTGGTGCGACCCTTCGGTGATGATGATCTGTTCGGGGTCGCAATCGATGGAGCGCGTCAGCGCCAGATGCTGGGCCAGCGCCTCGCGCAGCGCCGGCAGGCCGCCGCCGTAGGCATAGGTCAGCAGATCGGGCGACGGGTTGCGCCATAGCGAACTGAAGATGCGGCCGAATTTCTTGTGCGGGAACTCGGTCAGGTCGGGCACGCCTGGCATGAAGGCCCCCCATTGGTAGGGCGAGGCCGACACGCCGTCCACGATGGCAGCGCCGCGCGGCGACAAAGCCGGTCCCGGCTGCGACTTCTGCGGCTGACGCAGCCGGCGGCCGCTGGCCAGATAGGAATCCGGCACCGAGGCGTTGACGAAGGTGCCGTTGCCCTGGCGGCTTCGCGTATAGCCCTCGGCCAGCAGCTGGCTGTAGACGTGGACCACGGTATTGCGGGCGATGCCGAGTTCCGCGGCCAGGTCGCGCGAGGCCGGCAGGCGCGAGTCCGCGGCGATGGCGCCGTCCAGGATCGCTTCGCGGATGCCGCGGTACAGCCGCTTGTTCATGGGCTCGTTGGACCCGTCGGCCAAACGCAGCAGCAGCAAGTCACCTACAATGGACCGCAATTGGTTCTACCTGTTTTATTAAAGTGGTTCCCACAAATGGGGCCATCGTAGCATTAAATAAGGTTTTTCCCGCCCACCACGTTCCCCGAGGCAGAGATGAAGAATCAGGACCTGAATACCCGCCGTTCCTTGGCCACCCCGCGTGGCGTCGGCGTCATGTGCGACTTCTACGCGGTGCGCGCCGAAAACGCCACGCTGTGGGACGCCAACGGCAAGGAATACATCGATTTCGCGGGCGGCATCGCCGTGCTGAACACCGGCCACCTGCACCCCAAGGTCAAGGCCGCCGTGTCCGCGCAGCTGGACAACTTCACGCACACGGCCTATCAGATCGTGCCGTACGAAGGCTACATCTCGCTGGCCGAGCGCATCAACCGCCTGGCCCCCATCGACGGCCTGAAGAAGACCGCCTTCTTCACGACCGGCGTCGAAGCCGTTGAAAACGCCATCAAGATCGCACGCTCGGCCACCGGCCGTTCGGGCGTCATCGCCTTCTCGGGTTCGTTCCACGGCCGCACCATGCTGGGCATGGCGCTGACCGGCAAGGTCGCCCCCTACAAGCTGTCGTTCGGCCCCATGCCGGGCGACATCTACCACGTGCCGTTCCCCAATGGCACCCAGTCCATCACCGTTGCGGATTCGCTCAAGGCGCTGGACCTGCTGTTCAAGTGCGACATCGACCCCAAGCGCGTCGCCGCGATCATCATCGAACCGGTGCAAGGCGAAGGCGGCTTCAACATCACCCCGCCTGAACTGATGACCGCCCTGCGCAAGCTTTGCGACGAGCACGGCATCCTGCTGATCGCCGACGAAGTGCAGACCGGCTTCGGCCGCACCGGCAAGCTGTTCGCGATGGAACACCACTCGGTGCAAGCGGACATCATCACGATGGCCAAGAGCCTGGGCGGCGGCTTCCCGATCTCGGGCGTGGTCGGCCGCGCCGACGTCATGGACGGCCCGGCCGCGGGCGGCCTGGGCGGCACCTACGCCGGCAACCCGCTGGCGGTCGCCGCCGCGCACGCCGTGCTGGACGTGATCGCTGAAGAAAAGCTGTGCGAACGCGCAACCGCGCTGGGTGACAAGCTGCGCGCCCATCTGGAAGGCCTGCGCGGCAAGGTGGCGGGCATTGCGGACGTGCGCGGCCTGGGTTCGATGGTGGCGCTGGAACTGAACGACGCCAACGGCAAGCCGGACGCCGAAGCCGTCAAGCGCGTGCAAGCGCGCGCCCTGGAACAAGGCCTGATCCTGCTGAGCTGCGGCGTGTACGGCAACGTGCTGCGCTTCCTGTACCCCCTGACCATTCCCGATGCGCAGTTCGACCGCGCGCTGGTTATCCTGTCCGAGGCGCTGGCCGCCTGATGTCCAGGGCCTGAACACCCGATCTTCGGTTGGGCAGGCATGGCAATTGCGGGCGTGTTGCGGTTTACCGCCACGCCCGCAGCCGTTTCCTGGCCCTGCTGCATTTCATTCAAGGAGACTCCGATAATGACCGCTTTGACCCATCCCCTGTCGCGCCCTGAACTGCTGCGCGACGCCTGCTACATCGACGGTAAGTGGGTAGGCGCCGGCAACGGCGCGTCGATCCCGGTGGACAATCCCTCCACCGGCAAGACCATCGTGTCCGTGCCCAAGCTGGGCCGCAAGGAAACCGAACAGGCCATCGCCAGCGCGCAAGCCGCCCTGCCGGCCTGGAGCGCCAAGACGGGCAAGGAACGCGCCGCGATCCTGCTGAAGTGGGCGCAGCTGATGATGCAGAACCAGCAAGACCTGGCCGCCATCATGACGTCCGAGCAGGGCAAGCCCGTGACCGAAGCCGCCGGTGAAATCGCCTACGCCGCCTCGTTCCTGGAATGGTTTGCCGAAGAAGCCAAACGCATCGACGGCGACGTGCTGCAAAGCCCGAAGGCCGGCCAGCGGCTGCTGGCATTGAAGCAGCCCATCGGCGTCACCGCCGCCATCACGCCGTGGAACTTCCCGGCCGCCATGATCACCCGCAAGGTCGGCCCGGCGCTGGCCGCCGGCTGCACCATGGTCGTCAAGCCCGCGCAGCAAACTCCGCTGACCGCGCTGGCGCTGGCCGTGCTGGCCGAAGAAGCGGGCGTGCCGGCCGGCGTGTTCCACGTCATCACCGGCAGCTCGCGCGATATCGGCGCGGCCCTGTGCGAAAGCGATGTGGTGCGCAAGCTGAGCTTCACCGGATCGACCGAAGTCGGCCGTACGCTGATGGAGCAATGCGCGCCCACCATCAAGAAGCTGTCGCTGGAACTGGGCGGCAACGCGCCCTTCATCGTGTTCGACGACGCCGACCTGGATCGCGCGGTGGACGGCATCCTGGCCTCGAAGTACCGCAACGCCGGCCAGACCTGCGTGTGCGCCAACCGCATCTACGTGCAGGCCGGCGTGTACGAAGAGATCGCCAAGCGCCTGGTAGCCAAGGTCAATGCCATGAAGGTGGGCGACGGCTTTGCCGACGGCGTGACCCAGGGTCCGCTGATCGACGCCAACGCCGTCGAGAAGGTGCAGGAGCACATCGCCGACGCCACGTCGCACGGCGCCCGCGTGATCGCCGGCGGCAAGCCGCATGCGCTGGGCGGCACGTTCTTCGAGCCGACCGTGGTGCGCGACGTGACCCAATCGATGCGCTTCGCGACCGAAGAGACCTTCGGCCCGGTGGCTCCGCTCTTCCGCTTTGAAACGGAAGAAGAAGTCATCCGCATGGCCAACGACACCATCTTCGGCCTGGCCGCCTACTTCTTCACGCGCGACTACGCCCGCATCTGGCGCGTGTCGGAATCGCTGGAGTACGGCATCGTCGGCATCAACACCGGTTTGATCTCCAACGAGGTCGGCCCGTTCGGCGGCGTCAAGCAATCCGGCCTGGGCCGCGAAGGCTCCAAGTACGGTATCGAGGAATACCTCGAGATCAAGTACTTGTGCGTCGACCTCGGGCAATAAGGCCTTTCAGGGATAAGCGGGCTTTGCCCCGCTTATCCCCACCAACTGTGGACAACCCGGCAGATAACTCCTGCATAGCCGGAAAAAGTCCTTTCATTCCAGTGACTTGCAAAACGCGATCAAATGCCGCTCAGGCATGATAGATTTGCGCGTTCCCTGGATGAGTCAGTATGAGCAGAACGTTTACCCGCGAGGACACCCGCAAGCTTGCCGCCGTGCTGGCCGAAACCGCCCTGGCCGAGGTCATGCCGCGCTACCGCAACCTGCCGGAAGGCGCCGTGCGGGGCAAGAGCTCGCCGCGCGACCTGGTGACCGATGCGGACGAAGCGGCCGAGCGCCTGATCGCCGCCCGCCTGGCCAAGCTGCACCCGGGCGCCGTGCTGATCGGCGAAGAAGCCTCCGCGCGCAATCCCGCCCTGCTGAACATGCTGGTCGACGCCGACCTGGCTTTCCTGATCGACCCCATCGACGGCACGCGCAACTATGTGGCCGGCCTGCCCCTGTTCGGCATGATGATCGCGGCGTGCCATCGCGGCGACGTCATTGCCGGCGTGATCTACGACCCGGTCAACCGCGACAGCGCGCTGGCCGTGCGGGGCGAAGGCGCCTGGATGGAATACGAGAACGGCCGGCAGGCGCCGCTGGCAGTCGCCAGCCCGGCTCCTCCCGAAGACATGGATGGCCTGATCGCCACGGGCGCGCTGCCCGAGCCGCTGCGCACTACCGTCAACAGCAACCTGTCGCGCCTGGGCAGCACCGCGTCACTGCGCTGCGCCGCCCATGAATACCGGATGCTGGCCGCCGG
>NZ_DBHKZA010000088.1:13439-22564 GCF_057314935.1 Achromobacter sp. | reverse complement strand
CGAACATGTGCATCACCGCGAACGTGCCGACCAGCGAGACCGGCACGGCGATCAGTGGAATGATCGACGCGCGCCAAGATTGCAGGAACAGCACCACCACGATCACCACCAGGAGGATGGCCTCCAGCAGCGTGACGGCGACGGACTGGAGCGAGGCGCGCACGAAGACTGTGGGGTCGTAGGCGATCTTGTACTCGATGCCTTCGGGGAACTTGGCCTGCAGCCGCTCCATCGTCGCGCGCACCGCGCTGGACGTGTCCAGGGCATTGGAGCCGGGCGTCATCAGGATTTGCAGGCCGACCGCGTTCTCGCCGTCGAGCTGGCCGCGCATGGTGTAGTTGTCCGAGCCCAGTTCCAGGCGTGCGACGTCGCGCAGGCGGGTCACCTGGCCGTTGGCGCCGGCCTTGATCACGATGTCGCCGAACTGCTCTTCGGTGGTCAGGCGCCCCAGCGCATTGACGCTGACCTGGAAGGCGGCCGACGCATTCGGCTGCTGGCCGATCGAGCCGGCTGCGACCTGCACGTTCTGCTCGCGGATGGCGGCGACCACATCGCTGGCGGTCATGCCCCGCGATGCGACCTTCTCGGGGTCGAGCCAGACGCGCATTGCGTACTCGCCTTCACCGCCGATGATCACGTTGGCGATGCCCGGCAGGCGCGCCAGTTCGTCGCGCACGTTGAGCATCGCGTAGTTGGACACGTACAGCGGGTCGTAGCGGTCCCCCGGCGAGAGCATATGCACCACCATGAGAATATCGGGCGCGGTCTTGTCGGTGACCACGCCGATGCGCTGGACCTCGGGCGGCAACCGGGGCAGCGCGCGTGAGACGCGGTTCTGCACCTGGATCTGCGCGACGTCGGGGTCGATGTGCTGCTCGAACGAGATGGTCAGCACCATCCGCCCGTCCGTGGACATCTGGGACTGCATGTACATCATGCCTTCCACGCCGTTGACCGCCTGCTCCAGCGGCGATGCCACGGTGTCGGCGATCACCTGCGGGTTGGCGCCGGGATAGCTGGCGGTGACCTGCACCGTCGGCGGCGTGACCTGGGGGTACTCGCTCAGGGGGAGCTGGAAATAGCTGATCGCGCCCGCGATCAGCATCAGCACCGACAGGACGATGGCGAAGATCGGCCGGTTGATGAAGAAGCGGGGGAAATTCATTTGCGGGCCTCCGCCGAGCCGGCCGCGCCGTCAGCCTTGGCGGGGTCCGCGCCACCGGCCTTGGCAGGCGCCGCAGCGGGAGCCGGAGCGTTTGCCGCAGCCTTGGTCGCGCCGGTCGCGCCGGCGGCCGGTGCCGCGGGCGCCTGCATGGGCACCATGCGCGGCGTGACCGCCATGCCGGGGCGCACGAGGCCCTTGATGATGATCTTCTCACCGGCCTGCAGGCCGCCGTTGATGACGCGCAGCCCGTCCACCACCGGCCCCAGTTCGATGGGCCGGTACTGGGCCTGGTTGTTCTCGCCCACGACCAGCACGTAGTTGCGCCCTTGGTCGGTGCCCACGGCCTGATCGTCGATCAGGACGGCCTCGCGCGCCGCGCCGGTGGACAGCTTGGCCCGGGCGAACATGCCGGGTGCCATGCGCCCATCCGGGTTGGGCACAACGGCGCGCGCGCGGATCGTGCCGGTGCTTCGGTCAATGGTGTTGCCGACGAAGTCAAGCGCGCCCTTGTGCGGGAAACCCTTGTCCGTGGTCAGCCCGACCTGCACGGGCAGCGAAGCCTTGCTACCGGCGCCCGCAGCGGGCCGCGAGCGGCTGACGACGTTGAGATAGGTGGCCTCATCAATGTCGAAGTACACGTGCAACGGGTCGATGGATACGATCGTGGTCAGCAGCGTGGCCGCGCCGGCGCCGCCACCGCTGACCAAGTTGCCCTCGGTCACGAGCACGCGGTCGACGCGCCCGGCGATGGGCGCAGTGACGCGGGCGTAGGACAGGTCCAGCTGAGCCGCAGCAACGGCGGCCTTAGCCGCCTGCACCTGAGCCTGGCGCGCGTTGCGTGCGGAGGCGGCATCGTCATAGGTCTTGCGCGCGACGGCGCCGGTCGCCACCAGGCGCTCGGCGCGGTCAAAGTCGGCCTGGGCCTGGCTGGCCAGCACCTCGGCCTGACGCAGTTGCGCCACGGCCGTGTCGAGCGCAACCTGGAACGGCCTCGGGTCGATCTGGAACAGCAGTTGGCCCTTGCGCACGAGGCTACCTTCGGGAACGCTCACCGCATCGACGGCGCCGCCGACCCGCGAGCGCAGCTCGACGGTCTTGGGCGCGGCCAGGAAGCCGGTGTACTCGGCCGATGGCGCGACCGTGCGGTAATGACCTCGGCCACGGGCACCTGCGGCGCCATCGGCGCGCCCGCCGGGGGCGCCGCGGCCTTGCCCTCGTCCTTGGCGTCGCGGGCAGCGATCGCTATCCCCCCGACGGCTGCGATGACGCCTGCCACCACAATGATTCTGATTTTTTTACGCATGGAAGTGACCCTTTCTTGGATGCAGGACTCCGGCCCTTCCGAAGCGCTCTGCAGACATTTGTGTGGAGGCTAGGCGTTACAACGACGGCAAGGTCAAGCCCTCTTGTTGCCTCAGCGGGCAGACGGCACGGACAAGGTGGTGGGACGCCCGGCGTCGTCGCCGTGGTTGGCCTCCGGCGCGCCCTTGAAGCGCAGCAGGCGCAGTGCGTTCAGCGTGACCAGGGCCGTGGCGCCGGTGTCGGCCAGCACGGCAACCCACAAGCCGGTGATACCCAACACGGTGGTGACCAGGAACAAGCCCTTGAGGCCAATGGCGAATACGACGTTTTGGTGAATGTTGGCCATCGTCGCCCGCGACAGGGCCACCAGGTGGGCCACGTCCGTGACGCGGCTCTTGAGCAGCGCGGCATCGGCGGTTTCCAGCGCCACGTCCGTGCCGCCGCCCATGGCGATACCCACGTCGGCGGTCGCCAGGGCCGGCGCGTCGTTGATGCCGTCGCCGACCATCGCCACCTTGGCATCACGCTTCATCTCGTTGACCAAGCGCAGCTTGTCCTGCGGCAGCAGCTCGGCCTCCCACTCGATGCCCAGCTTGCCGGCGATCGCCTGCGCGGTGCGGCGGTTGTCGCCGGTCAGCATGACCGAGCGCACGCCCATGGCGTTGAGCTGGGCCACGCCTTCGCGCGCGTCGCGGCGGGGCTCGTCGCGCAGGGCCAGCAGGCCCAGAACGTTCTTGCTGGCTTCGTCGAACAGGACCACCACGGTCTTGCCGCCATCCTCCAGCTTGTCGATTTCCCTGCGGTGCGCGGCTGTCAGCGTGGCCGTCTGTTCCGCATGGGCGGGCGATCCGACAGCGAGCGCACTGCCGTTCACGGTGGCGCGCACCGCCTTGCCGGCAATGGCCGATGCGCCCGTGGCCTGGGGAATCGCCACGTCCAGGCTCTTGGCATGGGCGACAATGGCCTTCGCCAAGGGATGGTTTGAGCCGGACTCGACAGCGGCGGCAAGCGCAAGGACCTGTTGATGCTTGAACAGCCCGAAGGGCAGGACCTCGGTGATGCGCGGCTTGCCCTCGGTCAGCGTGCCAGTCTTGTCGAAGGCAATGGCGCGCACGCGGCCGATGGTTTCCAACGCGTTGCCACCCTTGATCAGCAGGCCCCGTCGCGTGGCCACCGCAAGGCCCGAGGCGATGGCCGCCGGTGTGGAGAGCACCAGCGCACATGGGCAGGCAATCAACAGCAGTGCGAGGCCGCGGTACAGCCAGGTACCCCAGTCGCCACCCATGGCAAGTGGCGGAACCACCACGATCAACGCCGCGATGGCCATGACGGCAGGGGTGTAGTAGCGGCTGAACTTTTCGATGAAGCGAGCCGTGGGCGCCTTGGAGGACTGCGCCTGCTCCACCAGTTGGATGATGCGAGAAATGGTGTTGTCCGATGCCGTCTTCTCGACTTGTACTTCGAGCACGCCATCGACGTTGATGGAGCCGGCGAACACGTCGGCACCGATAGCCTTTTGACGCGGTACGGACTCGCCGGTGATAGGCGACTCGTCCAGGCTGCTTTCACCGCGGAGGATCTTGCCGTCCGCAGGCACCCGGTCACCAGGGCGCACCAGCACGCGGTCGCTCACGCGCAGGGAAGCGGCGGGCACTTCGCGCTGCCCGCCCGCGGCATCGAGCAGTACCGCCGTCTTAGGCACCAGGGAGGCCAGCGCCTTGATGCCGGCGCGCGCGCGGCCGGCGGCCACGCTTTCCAGCAGCTCGCCGATCGCGAACAGGAACACCACGGCAGCAGCTTCCTCGGCCTCGCCTATCACGAGCGCGCCCAGCGAGGCGACGACCATCAGCGTTTCGATAGAGAACGGCGAGCCTGACACAGCCAGCGCGAAGGCTTTGCGAGCGAACGGCAGCACGCCCGCGATCACCGCAGCGGCGAAGATCCATTCAGCGTAGCCAGGAACGAACTGCGCGATCGCGTAGGCCGAGCCCATCAGGCCGCCCAGGCCCAGCACGTGCTTGCCTTTCTTCGTCTGCCACCAGCGCTGATGGCGCGCCGTCGATGCTGCTGCTGGGGCCGCGGGTGCTGAGCCATCATGGCGGCGCACGTCGGAGACGCCGAAGCCCAGGCTCTTGATGGTCTTCTCGATGTGGCCGAGCTGCGTGGGGCCGCCAGACGCGAGCGTCAATTCCAGCGTTTCTGCGGTGAAGTTTATGCGGGCATCGGACACGCCATCCATGCGAGCGAGCGCCGTTTCGATCTTGCCGACGCAACTGGCGCAGTCCATGCCCTCGACGCGCATGGACACGTTGGGGGGCGTGCTGGGTGCTCCACGGGAGGCAGAGGCCGGCGCATGGTCATGCCCGCTGCAGGCCCCGTGATCGTGACCGTGGTCATGGGCATGGGCATGGCCGTGAGCATGGCCATGCCCATGGTCATCACCGCACGCTTTGCCGTGCGAATGATCGTGCCCGTGGTCGTGGGCATGCCCATGGTCATGGTGGCCGCCGCAGCCGGCGTGGTCATGCGCGTGGGCCGCATGGCACGGTGCAGGTGCTGCGGACATTTCGGACGCGGGCAGTGCCTGCACGTCGAAGCCCAGGGACCGGATTTTCTTGGCAATGTCGCGTGCAGTATTTCGGCTACTTGTGCTGCGCGTCAACGTCAGCGTCTCATTTGTAAAATTAACCTGTACATTTGATACGCCATCAATTCGACCAAGCGCTGTTTCAATCTTGCCGACGCAACTGGCGCAATCCATACCTTCGACCCGAAAGCCCAGTTGTTCGTCCTGCGCTCCTGTGCCGTCCAATGTTTCCAAAGACATATCAATCTCCTGGTTCTCTGAGTAATCGCCGTGGCAGGACGCACAAATCAGCGATCGGAATGTTATGCAAACAAATGAACACTTGTTTGTATGTTTATTCAAAAAAAAGAAAGAATCTCTTTCTGGCTGAACCATCCGACCGCTGCTTTATGCAGCTGCCATTAAGTCATTTTTTGTTGCGCAGCATCTGGTAGGTTTCAAATGCGGTGCGGTAGGCATCACTATAGGTATCAGGCGTCTGCTCACCAGCCCAGAATCCAGCCATTCCCGCAACCTGCCAATCTGCCAAATCACTCTTTACTTGAGCACGAGTCAATGCCACCGGAGCCTTGTAAGCCGCACCCAGCTTGAGCTGGAGATAGCTCTCGTAGGCTTGTTGGTAGGCTTGGGTGTGCGAAGCGGTGGTGATTCCGCGCGAGGTGAACGCGTGCATGCCGGAGATTTTCCACAGTTCCAAATCAGCCATCACTTCAGCACGAGTCTTTCCTGCTGAGGGCGCCTGATACATATCACCTTGGGTCAATTGCAAGTAGCGCTGAAAGGCAGCCTGGTATTGAGGGCTGAACGTATCCGGGCCGCTTTCGCCGCGAGACAACGCTTCCAACCCAGATTGCCTCCAAGCAGCCAGATCCTCCTGGACCTGTTGCCGTGTCATATCTGCGGCGAACGGTTGAGCGTTTGCTCCAGCAGCAAAAAGTGCGGAAAGCAGAACAGCAAAGCGAATTTTCTTGGACATGGTCAATACTCCTTGACGTTAAAAATAATGGCGTGGTCCTTACGCCTTTCGGATACCCCGTAGACAAATAATAACACACATGAAGATATGTTCAAGTGTTTATTTTTAGAGTGCTTTTTGCTTGGGGTCTTCTAGGCATTCAGCAAGGCGCGCCGGTGTCTCTCTAGATTAATAGCCAAAAAAAGCCTACCCCTTGAAGGCGTAGGCCGGCGCGCACTCACATGTTCAGTCAATCGTCGTGTCTGTCCTCCGAAATGTGAACCGCCATGTCCTGGAGTACCTGGCTGACGTGCTGGTCGGCAATGCCGTAGAAGATGTGCTTGGCTTGGCGCTCGCCGCGCACGAGGCGCGCGCCGCGCAACAGGCGCAGGTGATGGCTGACCAAGGACTGCGACAGGTCTAGCGAGCCAGCAATGTCGCCCACTGCGACCGATCCGCGCATGCACTGCAACAGGATTTTCAATCGCGATTGGTCGCCCAGCAGGCGGAAGGTCTCTGCCAGAACAGCGACGTCACTTTGCGATAGTGCGAGGACATCAGTGGTCGTGCCGTGGTTAGAGGTCGAACATTGCACAATAGCGGCGCTGGTGGTTTTGCGGGATGTCATGGATTCAAACCCTCAAGTGAACTGCGAACCGTCTAGCACGGCCTCAATGCTTGTGACCGGGAGCGGAGTGGTCATGGTCATGATTGTGCTCACTGTGGTCGTGGCCGCTGTGGTCCTGACGGCCTGTCGTGGGTTGCAGGCTGCAGATGTTCTCGTCAGCCTCCGAGTTCCAGTCGATTCCGACTGTGGCGTGTTCGATGCTGAACTGCTCTCGCAGCACCGCCTCGACGCGCTTGACCACAGCTCGCGCCTCCTCGTCCACGTTGGGTCGAACGTGTAGCGTGGCCATCGTGCGACCGGAAGTGAGTTGCCACACGTGAACATGGCTGACAGCCGCCAGGCCGGGCACAGTGCTCATCAGGCCTTGTTCCACCTTTTCCGGCGAAGCGTCCTCTGGCGCACCCTCCAACAGGATATGGATCGACTTGGCCAGGAGCTTCCAGGCGCTGCGCAGAATCAACGCCGCTACTAGAACCGACAGGATGGGGTCGATCGGAGTCCAGCCGGTGAAGTAGATGACGATCGCTGCAACGATGGCGCCGACAGAGCCGAGCAGGTCACCCATCACGTGGAGGATGGCACCTTTCACATTGACGTGATCGGTTTCGCCGCGGGTCATGATCCACAGCACGAGGACGTTGATCAGTAAGCCGAGCACGGCGACGATCATCATCGGGCCGGCGAGGATGACGGGCGGCGCCTGCAGCCGCTCCCACGCCTCGTAGGCGATCCATGCGACGATCGCGAACAGGGTCACGGCGTTCAGGAAGCCGGCGATGACCTCGAAGCGCAGGTAACCGAATGTGCGTTTGCTGTCGGCTGCGCGGCGACCGAATCGGAAGGCAGCGTAAGCCAGGGCAAGTGCCACGGCGTCGGTCAGCATGTGGCCAGCATCGGCAAGTAGGGCTAGCGAGCCCGACAGCACGCCGCCGACAGCTTCCACGAGCATGAAGCCGAAGATCAGGAAGAAGGAAACCAGAACCTTGCGCTCGTTGGCGCTCGTCACTGTGGGGGTGTGGTCGTGATCATGGTCGTGACCATGGTCATGTGCATTGGATTGGGACATGGGCGCCTCTGCTGGTTGAGTGTTTGACTATGGCGAAATATAACACATGAATATGTGTTCATGTGATATATTTTCGCTCACCCTTCTCAGCCTCCGAAGCCATGCGTTGTGATGCCGCAACGAGAAAATGTGCCTATCCTTTCGGCCAGATACGGTGCAGGTCATCCAGAATCAGCTGGTGATGGTGCCTGCCTTGGTCTGCGTGTGTGCGTAAATGAGGGTGATCCGGCGGCAAGCTGGGGTGGTCATGCGCCACGTCAGAAGGGTCGCTGGCCGGCCACAGCCAGAGCGTCAGCGCCACGCCGGCCAAGCCGACCAGGGACATGACAATGAAGGTCGATGGCAAGCCCATGACCGCGCCGAAGCGGCCGGCAAGTGGGTAGCAGATGAGCCAACAGGCGTGCGACAGCGCGAAGTGTGCCGCGAAGATCGCAGGACGGTCCTCGGCATGGGCCGAGCGGCGCAGAAGACGGCCGGATGGCGTTTGCGCCACGCTGTAGCCAAAGCCGATGATCAACCACAGCGGCAGCAACAATGCATAGCTCGGCAGCAGTGCGCCGATCCCCGTGCCCACGACCAGTACGGTAGCGCCGGTGAGCATCGCGGTTCGGTCGGCCACCTTTTCCAGTAAGGATGGCAGAACGAAGGCTGCCACCATCGAACCGCCTCCGAATGCCGCCAGTGCCGACGCCACTTCGACCTCGCCTAGGCCAAAGCGCGCCTTCACGAGAACCACCGTGTTCACGATCACCATGGCGCCCGCCGCCGAGACGGCCAAGCTGATCGCCAGCAGGCCCCGCAGGCGTGGCGTAGCGAGATAGATGCGTGTGCCGCGGGTCGTGCGATCCCAAATGCCGCGGCGCGGTCCGGGAATAGTTGTGGGCAACCGCACGCTGACCACGAGCGCGGCTGAAACGAGGAAACCGAGCACTGTTCCCGCGAACAGGTTGTGAAAGCTGATGACGGTCAGCAGCGCAGCAGCCAGCATCGGGGAAATCAGGCTTTCCAGGTCATAGGCCAGCCGGGACAGCGACAGCGCCTTCGTGTAGTCCTCTTCATCGGGAAGGATGTCCGGGATAGTGGCTTGGAAAGTCGGCGTGAAGCCGGCGGATGCCGCTTGCAGGACAAAGATCAGCAGATAGATCTGCCAGACCTCGGTGACAAAGGGCAAACAGATCGCGACAACCGCTCGTACCAGGTCCAGCGCTACGAGCAATGACCGTCGCGGGAACTGGTCGGCGAAGGCCTGTGCGACTGGAGCGACTCCCACATAGGCCAGCATCTTGATAGCCAGCGCCGACCCGAGCACCGCACCTGCATCGGCCCCGGCCAGCTCGTAGGCAAGTAGGCCGAGCGCTACCGTCATCAGGCCTGTGCCGACGAGTGCGATCACCTGCGCGGTGAACAGGTGGCGGTAGGTGC
>NZ_DBHKZA010000088.1:0-13339 GCF_057314935.1 Achromobacter sp. | reverse complement strand
AGGCCTGTGCCGACGAGTGCGATCACCTGCGCGGTGAACAGGTGGCGGTAGGTGCGGTTCTTTAGGACGGAGAGCATCGAGAGACCTCAGAGCAGTCTGGTTAGCGCCTTCATTTCGGCTAGAACGGAGTCCTCATCATGAGATAGGCAGTGGTCGATGTGGTCATGGATCAGGACGCGCTTGGCCGCTGTGACGGCGCTCTCCACCGCAGCGAGCTGGCGAGCGATGTCCAGGCAGGTTTCTTCTCCTTCGATCATCCCGATGACGTGTCGCAGATGACCCTCGGCGCGCTTGAGCCGTTTCACGAGATCTGGGTGGCTGGTGTGCTTGTGCATCTCTTTCATGCAGCAATCATATCCCCCCCCGGGGGATATGCTCAAGGAGTCTGCATAGCTGTTTGCGCAGTGGATTAGCCCCACCTCGCCTCTCGATGTCTTGCGCCCGACGCCCTCTCTAAGGCGATTGGTGCTCAAAGGATGTAAGGTTTTCTTTCCCATTCATATGAATAGATATACAATTGTTCATATCCAAGCCAGTGAACAGTGGCTTTTCAACGACAAGCACTTGCTCGGAAAGAGAACACCCAGCCGGGGGTAAGTACTGATGCAACACCGATGGAGAATTGAATGCTTCGCAAAGACATACGCAAGGGATGGATATGGGCGGTATCCACGCTTTGGGCCGGCACCGTGCTAGCCCAGCCAGTAGCCGCCCCTCACGTCCCATCCAGACCAGACAGCCACATGGTCGCCCAATTGTGGGAGTCAGCTTGGCAGCGGCAGCCAGAAGCCGCTGGAGAAGGCGCCTGGCAGCAGGCCGCCCAAGCACGCCAAGAGACGGCCGGCAGTTGGGTGGCAGGTCCGATGGCGCTGGAAGCCTCCACCAAAACTGATCGGTTCAACAACCGCAACGGACAGCGCGAATATGAAGTCGGGGTGGCTATTCCCCTTTGGATGCCTGGTGAGCGCGCCTCGTCGGCACGCTGGGCGGACGCGGAAAGCCTCGCGCTATCCAGCCGGATGCTGGCCGCCAAGCTACGCACGGCCGGACAGGTTCGCCAGGCATGGTGGGCATGGCAGCGTGCCCAGGCCGAATTGGTGGCGGCGCAGGATCGCACCCGCAGCGCGGACGAGTTGGCGCAAGATGTGGCTCGCCGGGTTCGCGCGGGCGACCTGGCGCAAGCCGACAGAAACCAGGCCGATGGCGCCTTGGCGTCGGCTCGTAGTGCCCTGGCCATTGCTCAGGCCGAAGAAATCACGCAGCGCGAGGCGTTGTTGGCACTGACCGGCATCGAGAGTATCCCGTCGCAGGCCGATTCCGCGCAGCCGGAGCAGTCAGGTGTCCGAGTTCAACCGGCATCGGCACAGCCGTCCGGCGCGTTGTTGGGTAACCACCCTGCGCTGCTGGAACTGCAGCACAAGGCGCTGGCGGCCCGCCGCTCTGCGGAACTGGTGTCCCATCAGAAGTACGCCAACCCCGAACTGACCCTGGCGACCACGCGGGATCGGGGCGGCTACGGCGAACGCTACAACCAGACGATCACGGTGGGTGTGCGCATTCCCTTCGGTACGGGTAGCCGTCATACCGAGCAATTGTCCAGCGCCAATGCGCAGGCACTGGAGGCTGAGTCGGCACTCGCGGCCCAGCGCACCCGGCTACTCTCGGAAATTCGAACTGCCCAATCGCGCGAACTGGCAACCAGCACCCAGATGCAGGCCGCTTCGGAGCGCCAGCGACTAGCCCAACAAACGCGCACCTTCTACCAAAAGTCGTTCGCGATGGGCGAGACGGACATGCCGACACGCCTTCGCATCGAGCAGGAGGCCACCGAGGCCGAGCGCGCGGCGCTGCTCGCCAAGGTGGAGCATGCCGCGGCCATCTCGTCCCTGTTGCAGGCACAAGGCACGCTGCCGCAGCCGACCGAGACTTTCACTGACATCTCCGGCACGCGCTGATCGGCGCGCGCTCAACCATCCTGGAACCTTAGAAATGTCGCAATCCTCTTTCTGGCGTGCAGCTGCCTTGTCCAGCCTCCTGCTTGGCAGTAGCGCAACGTGGGCCGGCGACGGCCATGACCATGGCGAAGCCGCTCCTGCCCCCGCAGCGGCCGCGCTTCCGCGCTTTGCCGCAGTTTCCGATGACTTCGAACTGGTGGGTGTGCTGAACGGCCAGCGTCTCACACTCTACCTCGACCATGCTGCCGACAACCGGCCGGTGACCGATGGCGAGCTGACCCTCGAGCTGGGTGGTCAACAGGTAAAGGTCAGCTCACACGGGGTTGGAGAGTTCGAGGCCGATCTGACTGAGCCGCTATCCGATGGCGAGACCTCAATCATGGCCACTATTACTGCGCAGGGCCAATCGGACCTGTTGACGGGCGTTCTCGATGTTCATAGCGAAGACGCCGAACACGAGCATGCCGTCGCATCCGGCCGTGTGGTCGTACTAGGTGGCGGTGCCGCAGTCCTCGGCGTCGGTGTCCTAGCGTGGGCGCTGCGCAGACGTACACGCACCAACGGTGCACTGCGAGGTGCAGCATGAAGCGCAACTTCCGTTTCCTAATGACGACGGCCATGGCGGCTGCATTGGCTCTGGCTGCTCCCGCGTTCGCTCACGACGGCCATGACCACGGCGACGAAGCGCCGGCTGCGTCTTCCAATGGCCCCCAGCGCCAGCCTGATGGCAGCGTGTTTCTTCCGAAACCGTCGCAACGTCAGATCGGTGTACGCACCCAGCTGATCAAGCAGGAGCCCTTGGCCCGCAGCCATGAACTGGCTGGCAAAGTAATCATGGACCCGACGACAGGCGGCAAGGTCCAGGCAATGGTAATGGGCCGGCTGGTGCCCGGGCCGGATGGTCTGCCGCAGATCGGCCAATCCGTGCGCAAGGGCCAGGTGCTGGCTTACATCGAACCGGCCAGCGGTGTGCTGGAGCGCTCAGGCCAGATGGCCCAGGTTGCCGAGCTGCGTGCGGGCCAAGCGCTCGCGCAGAAGCGCTTGGCCCGGCTGCGCGAGCTGTCGGAGACCGTGCCCCGCAAGGAGATCGAAGCAGCCGAAAGCGAAGTGAACAGCCTGACCGAACGCGCCCGCGCCTTGAGCGGGGGCCTCGCCGGCAGGGACGTACTGAAGGCCCCAGTCAGCGGCGTCATCGCATCCAGCCCCGCAGTTGCCGGGCAGGTCGTGGATGCGCGCGAACTGGTGTTTGAGGTGGTCGATCCGACCCAACTGCGCATCGAGGCGCTTGCCTACGATCCGGCAATGGCACAGAACCTGGCCGGTGCTGCACTCGCAGTAGGCGGTCAGAAGGTGCCGCTGAGCTTCGTCGGTGCCGCCAGCAGCCTGCGCGAGCAGGCCCTGCCCATGCTGTTCAAGGGCACCAGCGAAAGCCTCTCGCGCTTGGCGGTCGGTATGCCGGTGGTGGTCTTCGTGCAAGAGGCGACGACGGTACCTGGCTACCGCGTGCCTTCCGGTGCGCTGATGAAGAACCCTGCCAACCAGAACATCGTCTGGGTCAAAGACCAGGCCGAGCGCTTCGAGCCGCGTGTCGTGAACATCACTCCTTTGGATGGTGCATCCATCGCTGTCACTTCGGGCCTGGCGGACGGCGACCGCGTGGTTGTCGAGGGCGCGTCCCTGATCAATCAAGTTCGTTGAGGGGCACCATTCCATGTTCAAGTGGCTTCTCGAAAATAGCTTACGAAACCGGCTCCTGGTCATCATCGGGGCGCTGGTGCTGATGGCGTATGGCGCGTTCACCCTGACGCGCACGCCGGTAGATGTCTTTCCCGATCTCAACAAGCCGACCGTCACTCTCATGACGGAGGCTGGCGGCATGGCTGCCGAAGAAGTCGAGCAACTCATCACGTTCCCGCTCGAAACGGCCATGAACGGCCTGCCCAGCGTCGAAAGCGTGCGCTCGGTCTCCAGCGCCGGGCTTTCCTTCATCTACGTGACATTTGACTGGAAGACCGACATCTTCCGGGCGCGCCAGATGGTCTCCGAACGCCTGACGTCCATGGAGGAAGGGCTAGCCCCGGGCGTGACGCCCACTATGGGGCCAATCAGCTCAGTGATGGGCGAGATCATGCAGATTGCAATCCCCATCGGTGCCAAGCCCTCAGGGCAGAAGAACGCAGCCCCGCCGCTGTCGGCCATGGACACTCGCGAGTACGCGGACTGGGTGCTACGCCCCCGGCTGATGGCCATACCTGGTGTTGCCCAAGTCATCCCGATCGGAGGCGAGGTCCGTCAGTTCCAGGTCCAGCCCAACACCACGCGAATGTCAGAGCTGGGCGTGACTGCGTCCGATCTGGATGCGGCTCTCAAGGGCTTCTCCGCGAACACTTCCGGCGGCTTCCTGGAGATCAATGGCCGCGAGTACCTGATCCGCAACCTGGGCCGCACGTCCCGACTCGACGACCTGCGTAACCTGCCTCTCGCGGTGCGTGCGGGCCAACCCATCCTGCTCCACCAGGTCGCCGATGTTCAGTTTGCGCCAGCCATCAAGCGCGGCGATGCGGGCTTCGAGGGCCTGCCAGCCGTGATCCTGGGCATCCAAAAGCAGCCCACGGCCGATACGATTGCACTGACCCGCTCGATCGAGTCAGCGTTGGCGGACATGAAGGGCTCACTGCCGGCTGGCATGGCCGAGCCACAGGTGACCTTCCGACAAGCCAACTTCATCGAGGCGTCCATCAGCACGCTGCAAGGCAAGCTCATCGGCGCATCGGTCTTCGTGGCGGTGATCCTGTTCTTCTTCCTGGGCACTTTGCGCCCCCTGGTGATCGCGTTGACCGCGATTCCTGCCTCGATCTTCGTGACCGGGCTGGTGTTCCACTATTTCGGCCTATCAATCAACACCATGACGCTCGGTGGGCTGGCGATCGCCATCGGCGGTCTCGTGGACGATGCTGTGGTCGATGTGGAGAACATCATGCGGCGGCTCAAGGAGGACCGCACCCGCCACCCTGAGAACCGGCTGACGCCCCTGGTCATCGTTGCCAGGGCCTCGATGGAGGTTCGCTCGGCGATTCTCTACGCCACGATGATCATTGTGCTGGTGTTCCTGCCCCTGTTCGCGCTGCCGGGGATGGAGGGGCGCTTGTTCGTGCCGCTGGGCATCGCCTTCATCGTCTCCACGCTGGCCTCGCTGCTGGTCTCTGTGACGGTCACTCCGGTGCTTTCGTACTACCTGCTGCCCAAGATGAGGACGCTGGACCATGGCGACACTCGGCTTCTAGCCTGGTTGAAGACGCGCTATCAGGGCGGCCTGCAGCGGGTCTTGCAGCGGCCGCGTGCCGCCCTTGGCATGGCCGCTGTGGCTGTCACACTGGCTGTCGCCGCGGTGCCATTCTTCCCGACCACGTTCCTGCCCCCGTTCAATGAAGGAACGTTGCTGGTGGGCCTGCGCCTGAATCCCGGTGTGACGCTGGCCGAATCTTCGGCGCTTGCCCAGCAAGCCGAGCTGCTGGTCGCGCAGGTGCCAGAGGTGCAGCACGTGGGCCGGCGCAGCGGACGGGCCGAGCTGGACGAGCATGCCGAAGGCGTGCATGTCAGCGAGCTGGACGTGGGCCTGCTGCCCGCCTCGGAGCTAAAGCGCTCCATGGAGGAGATCACCGCCGACATCCGTTCGCGTCTGGCTCACTTGCCCGGCTCCATCGGCATTGGCCAGCCGATCTCGCACCGCATCGACCACATGTTGTCGGGGGTGCGCTCGCAGATCGCCATCAAGGTGTTCGGCGAGGACCTGGACGTCCTGCGCGGGCAGGCGGATCTGCTGCGCGCCAAGCTGGCCGGAATTCCGGGGCTTGCTGACCTGGAGATCGAAAAGCAGGTCCTAGCGCCGCAGATCAAAATCCGCGTGGATTATGCGGCGGCGGGACGCTACGGCGTGGCCGCACCGCAAATTCTGTCCACGCTGCAAAGCCTGGTCGAAGGCGAAAAGATCACCGAGGTCATCGAGGGCAACCGCCGCTTCGCGCTGGTGGTTCGCCTGCCCGAGCAGGCGCGGTCGATTGAGGGCTTGAGCCGCATCCTCATCGACACGCCCATGGGTCGGGTCCCGTTGTCGCGCCTTGCCACCATCGAAGACAGCGACGGCCCCAACCAGGTCAGCCGCGACGATGGCCGTCGACGCATAGTTTTGTCGGCCAACGCTCAGGGACGGCCGCTGTCCGAAGTAGTGGCCGACATACGCAGCGTCGTCCAAGAAGTGCGCTTGCCCGAAGGCTACTTCATCACGCTGGGCGGCCAGTTCCAGGCACAAGAGGAAGCCTCGCGACTGGTGGGCCTGCTGTCCATCGTCTCCCTGACGCTCATGTTCGTGGTGTTGTACACGCGCTACAAGTCGGTCGTCCTATCAGCGCTCATCATGGTGAACATTCCATTGGCCCTGGTCGGCGCCGTGTTGGGGCTGTGGCTGTCTGGCCAGCCGTTGTCCGTGGCCGCCCTGGTCGGCTTCATCACGCTCGCGGGTATTTCTGTGCGCAACGGCATCCTGAAGGTGAGCCACTACCTCAACCTCATGCGCATGGAGGGCGAGGACTTCGACCAGAAGATGATCGTGCGTGGCTCGCTCGAACGGCTTTCCCCGGTTCTGATGACCGCGCTGGTCACGGCCTTCGCGCTGGCCCCGCTGCTGTTCGAGGCGTCCCGACCCGGTACTGAGATCCTGCACCCCGTCGCGGTGGTGATCTTCTCGGGGCTGGTCAGCTCCACGCTGCTAGACACCTTCCTTACACCCGCCATGTTCTGGCTGTTCGGCCGCAAGCCTGCCGAACGCCTGCTGGACGACCGCGACGCGGAGGCATTCTGATGCAACGCCTTCTGTCACCCGATTTCAACCACCGTAACCCTATAGGAGCTTTCATGTCTGTTCGATTTCGTTCCCTCACGGCCGGCACCGCCCTCGCCCTGGCATCCGTCACCGCCTTCGCCGCAGGCGACCATGACCACGCGCATGACCACAAGCCGCTGCATGGTGGCGTCGTGACCGAAGTCCGGGACGTGGACTACGAGTTGGTCGTTCAGCCCGCAGCAGCGCAACTCTACCTGCGCGACCACGGCAAGCAGGTCAATGTAAGCAACACCAAAGCCAAGCTCACACTGTTGACCGGCTCACAAAAGCAGGAGGTGCAACTCACGCCTGCCGCGGACGGAAGCCGCCTCGAAGGCAGCGGGACCTTCGCCGCAGCCAAGGGCACGAAGGCCGTCGTCCAAGTCGAACGTGGGGGCAATACCGCGAGCGCCCGGTTCGTTCTGCCGTAGTGTTCAACGTGATCGTCAGGGAACGAGCTGTAATCTGGCGACCACCTGACAAAAGGCGCGACATAGGCGCTCACTATTTCCTCAAAAACTTTGGAGATGTAAATCATGGAAATGCATTTCGACGTCATTGTTATCGGTGCCGGCCCAGGCGGATACATCGCGGCCATTCGCGCTGCCCAATTAGGCATGAAGGTCGCTTGTGTAGATGCCTGGAAGAACAAGGACGGAAAGCCAGCACCTGGCGGCACCTGCAACAACATCGGTTGTATCCCTTCGAAAGCGCTACTGCAGTCGTCAGAGAACTTTGAACAAGCCAAGCACCACTTTGGCACGCACGGCATCTCCACGGGTGATCTGCGCATGGATGTGACCACGATGTTGGAACGTAAGAATCAGGTCGTGAAGTCCAGCAACGAAGGCATCCTTTATCTGTTCCGCAAAAACAAGGTCCAGTTTTTCAACGGCCTGGCGTCTTTCACCAGGACTGTCGATGGTGGCTTCGAGGTGAGCGTCGCCGCCGATGAGGCTGTTACCTTGGTGGGCAAGCAGATCATCGTTGCCACAGGCTCCAACGTGCGGCCACTCCCCAACCTACCGTTCGATGAGCGGGTCGTGCTCTCCAACGACGGCGCGCTGGACATCGCGGCCGTGCCCGATCGGTTGGCCGTCATCGGTGCCGGCGTGATCGGCCTGGAGCTGGGCTCCGTTTGGCGCCGCCTGGGGGCGGATGTCACGATCCTCGAAGGCTTGCCCAGCTTCCTGCCAATCGTCGACCAAGCCATCGCCAAGGAGGCGAAGAAGGCGTTCGACAAGCAAGGCCTGAAGATCGAACTAGGTGCGAAGGTTCGCGAAGTCAATGCAACCGAGGCTGGCGTGACTATTCACTACACCGACAGCCAGGGCCAGACGCAGTCCTTGCAGGCAGACAAAGTGATCGTGGCTATCGGCCGTGTGCCCAACACCGAAGGCCTGAATCCGGCCGCCGTGGGACTCCAACTGGATGAGCGCGGCGCCGTGCTGGTGGACGATGAATGCCGCACCAGTGTGCCCGGCATCTGGGCCATCGGTGACGTGGTGCGTGGCCCGATGTTGGCGCACAAGGCGGAAGAGGAAGGTGTCGCAGTGGCCGAGCGCATTGCCGGCCAGCACGGTCACGTCGATTTCAATACGATCCCCAACGTCATCTACACCAGCCCAGAGATTGCCTGGGTAGGCCGCACCGAGCAGCAGCTCAAAGAGCAGGGCACCGCCTATCGAATCGGTTCCTTCCCGTTCATGGCCAATGGCCGCGCGCGTGCGCTGGGCGACACGCCGGGCCTCGTCAAGGTGATCGCCGATCCTGCCACTGATGAGATACTCGGCGTGCATGTGGTCGGCCCGCAGGCCAGTGAACTGGTGGCCGAGGCCGTGATCGCCATGGCGTTCAAGGCCAGCAGCGAAGACATCGCCCGCATCTGCTTTGCCCATCCGACCCTCTCCGAGACGTTCAAAGAGGCCTCGCTGGCCGTGGACAAGCGCGCGCTCAACTTCTGATTGATCGGAAGCGGCATCCAAACCACCTCACCGAACGCAGCTGCGGGCGGTGGGGCGCATATCGCCATGGAACGTAGGCCACGCCGCAACGGCATGCTATGCCCAACAGTTACTCGTCGTTGTGGTCTTCCGCGATGTGGGTGGCCATATCCAGCAGCACCTGGTTCACGTGCTTGTCCGCCACCTCATAGAAGATCTGTTTGGCTTGGCGCACGCCCTTGACCAGGCGAGCACCGCGCAGCAGCCGCAGGTGGTGGCTCACCAGCGACTGCGAGAGTTCGAGGGTTTCAGCGATGTCCCCGACCGAGGAAGAGCCTTTCATGCAGCACAGCATGATTCTCAGCCGGGACGGGTCACCCAGGAGGCGGAATGTCTCAGCCAAGATGGTCACGTCATTCTGTGACAGCGATTCCAAATCGGCGCTGGGACCCTTCGGTGGGGTACTGAATGGCTTACTTGTATTCATTTTTAAAATATTTCCTAACCTCGAATGGCTGTTTTCGCCCTTCAGAATTAACAAGGCAGCGGCCGCTTAGGCGCGCGCAGCAAAGAACCAGTGCGAGCCTGGCAGGCAAGGCCTCCGTTCCCCGTGCACCGGGTCATTTCTGAAACCTGACAGCATCCGAAAAAGCGCTTGACCTTCCCACGATGGTAAACCCTAAGCTCCCTCCATGTCGAATTTCAACTATGGGAAGCACACCATGAGCATGGCAACAACGAGTAGTGCTGGCGCCCAAGCAGCGGCAATCAGCCTGCCCATCGAGGGCATGACCTGCGCAAGCTGTGTCGGCCGAGTCGAGGCCGCCCTTGCCAAGGTCGAGGGCGTGGCAAGCGTGTCTGTCAATCTCGCCACCGAGCGAGCGGACATTCGCCTGAACCGTCCTGTCGATCGCATGGCGCTGATCCAGGCGATCGAGAAGGTAGGGTACGACGTGCCTCAGGGCACCATCGAGCTGGCGATCGGAGGCATGACCTGCGCTTCGTGCGTGGGCCGCGTCGAGAAGGCGCTCAAGGCGGTGCCGGGCGTCACTGAGGCTGTGGTCAATCTGGCGACCGAGCGCGCTACCGTGCGTGGCGTAGCATCCGTGCAGGATCTGATTGCTGCTGTCGATAAGGTCGGCTACGAGGCCAGCCCGGTCGATACAGGCATGCAGGCCGACGAGGAAGCTGCCGAGAAAAAGGACGCCGAGCGCGCCGAACTCAAGCGCGACCTGACCCTGGCCGCCGTGCTGGCGCTGCCTGTGTTCGTGCTCGAAATGGGCTCGCACATGATTCCCGGCATGCACGAGTGGGTGGCTTCCACCATCGGCATCCAGCAGAGCTGGTATCTGCAGTTCGTGCTGACCCTGCTGGTGCTCGCCATTCCGGGCTGGCGCTTCTATGAGAAGGGCTTCCCGGCGCTGTTCCGCCTGGGTCCCGACATGAACTCGCTGGTCGCGGTCGGCACGGCCGCGGCCTTCGGTTATTCGATGGTCGCCACGTTCGCGCCCAGTCTGCTGCCGGCCGGCACGGTGAACGTGTACTACGAGGCGGCAGCCGTCATCGTGGCGCTGATCCTGCTGGGCCGCTTTCTTGAGGCACGGGCCAAGGGCCGCACCTCCGAGGCCATCAAGCGCCTGATCGGCCTGCAGGCCAAGGAGGCGCACGTGCTGCGCGACGGCCGCATCGTGGACATCCCGATCAACGACGTGGCGCAGGGCGACATCGTGGAAGTGCGCCCCGGCGAGCGCGTGCCGGTCGATGGTGAAGTGACCGAGGGCCGCAGCTTCGTGGACGAGTCGATGATCACCGGCGAGCCGATTCCCGTCGAAAAGGCGGAAGGCAGCACCGTGGTCGGCGGCACCGTCAACCAGAAGGGTGCGCTGACGCTGCGTGCCACCGCCGTGGGCGGTCAGACCATGCTGGCGCAGATCATCCGCATGGTCGAGCAGGCGCAAGGTTCCAAGCTGCCGATCCAGGCCGTGGTGGACAAGGTGACGCTGTGGTTCGTGCCCGCCGTCATGCTGGCCGCGGTGCTGACCTTCCTGGTCTGGCTGGTGTTCGGCCCGTCGCCCGCGCTGTCCTTCGCGCTGGTCAATGCCGTGGCGGTGCTGATCATTGCCTGCCCTTGCGCCATGGGTTTGGCGACGCCGACCTCCATCATGGTCGGCACGGGCCGGGGCGCCGAGATGGGCGTGCTGTTCCGCAAGGGTGAAGCCCTGCAACTGCTCAAGGACGCCAAGGTGGTGGCCGTGGACAAGACCGGCACGCTGACCGAGGGCCGCCCGGTCCTGACCGACCTGGAGATTGCCGACGGCTTTGACCGCAACCAGGTGCTGGCGAAGGTCGCCGCTGTCGAATCGCGCTCGGAGCATCCGATCGCACGCGCCATCGTCGAGTCGGCCGTGGAAGGTGGCATCGCGCTGCCGACGATGACAGACTTCGATTCGGTCACGGGCATGGGCGTGCGCGCCACCGTGGACGGCGCGCGTGTCGAGGTCGGTGCCGATCGCTTCATGCGTGAGCTGGGGTTGGACGTGGGCGGCTTCGCTCGCACGGCCGAGCGCCTAGGCAACGAGGGCAAGTCGCCGCTGTACGCCTCGATCGACGGCCGGCTGGCCGCCATCATCGCGGTGGCCGATCCGATCAAGTCCAGCACGCCCGCGGCCATTGCCGCGTTGCACCAGCTCGGCCTGAAGGTGGCGATGATCACCGGCGACAACGCGCGTACCGCGCAGGCCATCGCCAAGCAACTGGGCATCGACGAGGTGGTGGCCGAAGTGCTGCCCGAGGGCAAGGTCGAAGCCGTGCGCCGGCTGAAAGCCAGCCACGGCCAGATCGCCTACGTGGGCGACGGCATCAACGACGCCCCGGCGCTGGCCGAGGCCGACGTGGGCCTGGCCATCGGCACCGGCACCGACGTGGCGGTGGAGTCGGCCGACGTAGTGCTGATGTCGGGCAACCTGCAGGGCGTGCCCAACGCCATCGCGCTGTCCAAGGCGACCATCGGCAACATCCGCCAGAACCTGTTCTGGGCGTTTGGCTACAACACGGCCCTGATCCCGGTGGCCGCTGGCGTCCTGTACCCCGCATACGGTGTGCTGTTGTCGCCGATCTTCGCGGCTGGCGCGATGGCGCTGTCCAGCGTGTTCGTGCTCGGCAACGCGCTGCGCCTGCGCCGCTTCCAGCCGCCGCTGGCGGCGGATACCGCTCATTGAGAAAGGAGGAACACCATGAACATCGGTGAAGCATCCAAGGCCTCGAAGGTCTCGGCCAAAATGATCCGCTACTACGAGCAAATCGGTCTGATCCCTCCGGCTGACCGCACCGATTCGGGCTACCGCGCCTATACCCAGGACGACGTTCACCGGTTGCATTTCATCCGGCGTTCGCGCGACCTCGGCTTCTCGGTGGCCGAGATCACGGACTTGCTGGGACTGTGGAATGACAAGTCGCGCCAGAGTGCTGATGTAAAGCGTCTGGCCCAGCAACACATCGACGAGTTGGACCGGCGCATCGAGAGCATGCTGGAGATGGCCGCGACGCTCAAGGCGCTGATCCGGTGTTGCGCCGGCGACGAACGGCCCGACTGCCCGATCCTGCACACGCTGGAGCAGCCCGATACCAGTGACAACAAGCCCGAAGCGCGCACTGGCGCAGTGCCGCGCCGCGCGCGAGCCAACGCAGCAGGAAAAAAGCCGTGTGCGCACTGAGCAGCCAGGAGAGATATGCCCAAAATCACCGTCTTGCCCCATCCTGAACTGGCGCCTGAGGGAGCCGAACTGAACGTGCCAGCAGGCACTTCGATCTGCGAGGCCCTGCTGGACAACGGCATCGAGATCGAGCATGCCTGCGACATGAGCTGTGCCTGCACGACCTGTCACTGCATCGTGCGCAAGGGGTTCGATTCTCTAAACGAAGTCGAGGAATGCGAGGACGATCTGCTCGACCGGGCCTGGGGACTGGAGGCGCAGTCGCGGCTGAGCTGCCAGGCCATCGTTGCGACCGAAGACCTGACCGTCGAGATCCCCAAGTACACGATCAACCATGCCAAGGAGAACCACTAGGAGCCTGCGTGCTGCCTCAGGCGCACCGGCCTGCGGCAGGGTTGCTCTGGCAGATGGAGGACTGACGGCATTGCCGCCAGATAACCAACCCGTGGGCCAGACCAACCCGCGAGCCAGGTGTCTACACTCCCTTTGCACGGTCGTCGGTTAGGCTGGAAAGGTCATCAACGTCCTTAAATCCGTGACGGCCGGCCCATGGAAAGTCCCACAGGAGAAGTCCTGCATGTCTGCGCCCAAGCTAGCCACGCTCTACCGAATGGTCATGCCCGGCCATACCTGCCCCTACGGGCTGAAGTCGCTCGATCTGCTCAACCGCAAGGGCTACGAGGTCGAGGACAAACACTTGGCAAGCCGCGAGCAGACGGATGCGTTCAAGAAGGAGCATGGCATCGAGACCACGCCCCAGGTCTTCATAAACGGGCGGCGCGTGGGCGGCTACGACGACCTACGCAAATTCTTCGGCATGTCCGTGAAGGACAAGAACGCCGTGACCTA
>NZ_DBHKZA010000087.1:5680-22718 GCF_057314935.1 Achromobacter sp. | reverse complement strand
AGCCGCCACTGGCGCTTGTCGGCCACCATGCCGGTGACTTCCAGGCGGAACGACTCCTCCTCGACCTGGCGGACCTCGTCGATGCCGTAGTACGCGTTGAACGGGAACGGCCGGGTGATCATCGATTCGGGGTAGGTCGGCGCGAGCTTGTTGGGGTCGAAGATCCAGCCTTGCACACGGTCGTTGAAGCGGGATACGGTGGCCAGCGCCTTTTCCACGTTCTCGTCGTCCGACAGCGAGCAGCCCGAGAGCATCGCCAACCCGCCAAGCGTCAGGCTGTTGCGCAGGAACGTGCGGCGCGATGGCTGCTCGACCCGCCTGGCCAGCAGGTTCTTGGCTTCTTTCAGGATGGCCGGGCCGTCCAGGCCCAACAGCGACAAGCGTCTTTTCTGGCTCACGGAGCGCTCCTTATTTGCCGCGGATCATGGCGACGAGGCTGCGCGGAACCAGCGCCACCATCACCAGATGGACCGCCACGAACGCCACCAGCAGCGCCATGGCGAAGAAATGGATGCGGCGCGCGAATTCATAGCCGCCCAGCAAGTCGCGCAGCCCATCGAACTGCACCGATTTCCACAGCACCAACCCGGACAGCACCAGCACCACGATGTCGGCCATGACGAACAGGTACGCCAGCTTCTGCACCTGGTTGTAATGGCGCAGGTCGTCGTGGGCGAGCCTGCCGCGCAACGCGGCGCCCAGGTCGGCGGCTACGCCACGGGGGCTGAGGGGAAAGAACTTGCGCCAGAGGCGGCCGGTGGCCACGTTCAGCGCCAGATACAGCAGGCCGTTGGCGAACAGCAGCCACATGCCGGCGAAGTGCCATTGCAGGGCGCCGCCCAGCCAGCCGCCCAGGGTGATGCCATTGGGGAAGGTGAAGTCGAAGAACGGGGCGGCGTTATAGACGCGCCAGCCGCTCGTCACCATGATCACCACGGCCAGCGCATTGATCCAATGCATCGTCCGCAGCCAGCCGGGATGGATGACGCCGGGCGGGCGGGGGGCGGCCGGTGTATCGTGACTTGCGGGGCTTGCCAACATGGCGGGTCTCCGGGGCGTTCTGTCGTTGGAGCCATTCTTCCCCGGAGCCGATATCGGAGTCCTCACGCAAACTTAAAATATTTGTGATAACTCCCGGCCTGCGGATTGGCGACAATGGCGGTACTGAACTGGCCCGAGCCCCCATATGGATACGCCCCGACGCGTGCTGATAGTTGAAGACGACGCCCACATCGCCGAATTGCTGCGCCTGCACCTGCGCGACGAGGGCTATGCGGTCGAACATGCCGCCGACGGCAACGAAGGCATGCGGCGGCTGGAAGAGGGCAGTTGGGACGCGCTGGTCCTGGATCTGATGCTGCCCGGCATCGACGGGCTTGAGATCTGCAAGCGGGCCCGCGCCATGGCGCGCTACACCCCGATCATCATCACCAGCGCCCGGTCCAGCGAAGTGCACCGCATCCTGGGCCTGGAGCTGGGCGCCGACGACTACCTGGCCAAGCCGTTTTCCATGCTGGAACTGGTGGCGCGGGTGCGGGCGCTGCTGCGCCGCAGCGACGCCGTTGAACGCAATGCCCGCATCGATGCCGGCAGCCTGGCGGTGCACGGTGTTTCCATCGATCCGATCTCGCGCACCGTGGATGTCGACGAGCGCCGGCTGGACCTGACGCCGCGCGAGTTCGACCTGCTGCACTTCTTCGTCCGTCATCCCGACAAGGTCTTCTCGCGGATGGACCTGCTGAACCAGGTGTGGGGGTATCAGCACGAAGGCTACGAGCACACCGTGAACACGCATATCAACCGGCTGCGCACCAAGATCGAGTCCGACCCCTCCAACCCGCAGCGCATCCTGACCGTCTGGGGCAGGGGCTACAAGTTCGCGGCGGCGCCCGGCGCAACGGGAGGCGCATCATGAAGCGCTTCACGCTTACCCAACGCTTGTCCGCCGTTTTTGCGCTGCTGTTGCTGGCCTGCTGCGGCGCGTCGGCCTGGCTGCAGATCGCGGCCAATTCCCGCTATGAACAGGAGGTCGTGCAGCGCTTGTCCAGCGGGCTGGCGCAGCATATCGCCGGCACGACGGAACTGATGGACACCAATGGGTGGAAGCCGGACGCGGTGCGTTCGCTGTTCGACATGCTGATGGCGGTCAACCCCGCGGTAGAGGTCTACTTGCTGTCCAACGACGGCCGCATCGTCGGCGACGCGGCGCCCGCCGGCCAGATCAAGCGCGACCACGTGGACCTTGGGCCGGTCAAGCGCCTGCTGGAGGGCGGCATGCTGCCCATCGTGGGCGACGACCCGCGCAATGCCGGCGTGCAGAAGGTGTTCAGCGCGGCGCCGGTACGGGTGGCCGGGCAAGACAAGGGTTACGTCTACGTGGTGCTGCAAGGCCAGGCGCACGATGCGCTGGCGATGTCCGTGTCGCGCAGCTCGGTCTTGCGCACCACGCTGTGGTCGATCGCGCTGGTGGCCCTGCTGGGGCTGGTGGCGGGCCTGACGGCGTTTGCCTTGATCACGCGGCCGCTGCGCGGCCTGACCCGGGCCGTGCGGGCGTTTGACGGCGACGACGGCCAGGCGCTGGCCGCGCTGGAGCGTCCGGGCGACGCATCGGACCGCAGCGGCGACGAGATATCGGTGCTGCGGCGCAGCTTTGTGCAGATGGGCCGGCGCATCTCCGATCAATGGCGCGAATTGACGCGTCAGGACCAGCAGCGCCGCGATCTGGTCGCCAACATCTCGCACGATCTGCGCACGCCGCTCACCTCGCTGCATGGTTATCTGGAAACGTTGCGCCTGAAGGACGACACCCTGGATGCCGGCGAACGCCGCCGTTATCTGGATATTGCGCTGGCGCAAAGCCGCAAGGTGGGCCGGCTGGCCCAGGAACTGTTCGAACTGGCGCGGCTGGAATCCGGTCTGGTGCGGCTGGAACCCGAGACGTTTTCGTTGCCGGAACTGGTGCAGGACGTCTTGCAGAAATTCGAACTGGCCGCCGAAGCGCGCCAGCAGCAGTTGACCACCGACATCCCTCAGGCATTGCCGCTGGTGCGTGCGGACCTGGGGTTGATTGAACGGGTCCTGACGAATCTGCTGGACAACGCCATTCGCCATAGCCCGCCAGGCGGCCGGATCGAATTGCAACTGGGCGTGGCGCAAAGCCGGGTGCAGGTGCAGGTCAGCGATTCGGGCAAGGGCATTCCGCCCGAGCTGCGCGCCGGCCTCTTTACGCGGGCGTCTGCCCTGAACCGCGGGCCGCGCGACGCGGGCGGCCTGGGGCTGGTGATCGTGCAGCGCATTCTGCAACTGCACCAGAGCGAGATCCGGCTGGTGGAACGCGCCGAGCACGGCGCGGTGTTCCAGTTCGAACTGTCGGCAGCGCGTTAGGGCCGGCAGGCCCCAAGGCGCCCCGTCAGGCGGCGGCGGGCATTTGCCCGTGCAGCAGATAGTCCATCAATTCGCGCACCGACCGCATGGCGCCGCCGAACGGCAGCTTGGACGCGCCGCGGAAGAACAGGCCGCGGCTGACCTCGCCGCGTAGCGCCGCCGCCAGCTTCAGGTCGATGCAGAACTGGCCGAAGCGCGACAGGCCGTCGCGCAGTCCGCATTGCGTCAGGCAATCCATGCGTTGGCTGCAGCGTCGCGGATCGGCGCGCGTGCCGGCCTGCAGCGTCTTTTCCTGGCGCAGGTAGCGGGTGAGCCATGGCGTTGCCACGGCGCGCGCAGGCAGGCCGGCCACGCTGGTGAATTCGGCAAGGTCCGCCGGGTCGGCGTCCATCAGCACGCGCTTGAAGTTCTCGTGCGCGTCGCCTTCCCGGGTGACGGCGAACGCGGTGCCCACCTGCACGCCATCGGCGCCGTTGGCAAGCCAGTGGCGTACCTGGTCATGGCTGCCCACGCCGCCGGCGACGATCAGGCGCGGCGCGTCCTGGCCCAGTTGCAGCTCGGCGAACAGGGCGTGGCATTCGGTCAGCACACGCTGGAAATCGAAGCGCTCGTCGTGGATGTCGTCCAGACGTGCTGCGCCCAGGTGCCCGCCAGCGTGGCCCGGATGTTCGATGACCACGGCGTCGGCCAGCTTGCCCTTTTTCATCCACTTTTTCAGCACGACGGCCACGCCGCGCGCTTCCGACAGGATCGGCACCAGCGCAACCTTGGGAAAGTCGGCCGTCATCTCGGGCAGGTCCATGGGCAGCCCGGCGCCCATCACGATGGCTTGCGCGCCGCTTTCGCAGGCCTGGCGCACCAGCGCCGGGTGGCCGCGCACGGCCTTCATGACGTTCACCGCGACCAGGCCGCGCCCTTGCGCGGTGTCCAGCGCGGCGCGCACTTCGCGGTCCAGCGCGACCAGGTTGGCGCGGTCGATGGCGTCGCGGTCATTGCATTTGTCGGTCTTTTCGAGCAGATCCGGGTGGTGATGGCGCAAATCGATGCTGGCGATGGTGCCTACCGCGTTCTGGCCGGCAACGGCGCCGGCCAGACGGTGAGCGGACACGCCGACGCCCATGCCGCCCTGAACGATGGGCAGCAATTCGCGTCCGGCGAGTTTGAGTGATTTGAACCACGTCATGTTGAGTCTTTCCTCTGGTCAAGTGGACAGAGGCTAGAACAAGGGATGACGGGTCGCCTTGCGCGCGATCAAGCCGCCGGTCAATGGCAGCGCGCTTGCGGTCAGCCGACGTGGCCTGTCAGGCGGCGGGCGGCCTCCCGCAAGGGCGTCAGGTGGTCCGGGTTGTACCGGTGGGCAGGGGCGGTCAGCGTCACCGCGGCCGCGATGCCTCCCGACAGCAGGAAAACCGGGGCCGAAATGCCCGCCACTTCGCTCAGCCGGTCGCCCGTCGCGGCGAAATAGCCGTCTTGGCGGATGCGGGCGTACAGCGCCTGATCAGGCCCTGGGGCGCGGCCCAGGATGTCGTCATAGGCGGTCAGCACGCGTCCGCCGCTGCCGCGTTCCAGCGGCAGCAGATCGCCCGCCCGGATGTGGTCGCGCACCGGATGTGGGGAATCCACGCGGTACAGGCACAGGCGCGCATCGCCCTGGCGCACGTGATAGGCCGCGCTCTCGCCGGTCACGGCCACCAGTTCCCGCAGCACCGGCATGACCACGTGCTCCAGTGAAAACGAAGCGGAATAGATGCTGTGCAGGCGGGCGACTTCAGGGCCCAGCGCGTAGCGGCCGTCGTCCAGGCGGCGGATCCACTGCGCGTGTTCCAGCGACGCCAGCAGGCGCAGCACGGTGCTTTTGTAGAGCCGCGTGCGTTCGGCCAGTTCCCCCAGCGACAGGGTCCGGTCGGCGGGCGTGAAGACCGCCATCAGGCTTATCGCCCGGTCGACCGCGGCCACGCCGCCTGCCGCGGCATCGGCGTCCGCCACGGATTCGGTGACGGCTTTACGGGGCATGGCCAGCTCCGGCATTGCGGCGGACAACAGTCGGCATATTCCATCCTTTAGAACGATTGGCGTCATTGTAGGCATAGGCCCAGAGGGATATCCGGCGCAAAACGCCCTTGACAGCAATTTCCCGTTCGCATTTAATTCTATTCTAAAGAACATCATTCTATTAGATGGAATTATTTGGAGATGCAAGCATGGCGCACGACGCCCCAAACCCCACAGATGTCCTGATCAGCGAAGTCGGGCCGCGCGACGGGCTGCAATCGGTGAAGGCCACCATGCCGACGGCCGACAAATTGCGCTGGATCGACGCGCTGGTCGCCGCCGGCGTGCGCGAAATCGAAGTGGCGTCGTTCGTGCCGGCCCGGTTGCTGCCGCAAATGGCCGATGCGGCAGAAGTGGTCGCCCATGCGGTCCGGCATCCGGGCGTGACGGTGATGGCGCTGGTGCCCAATCTGCGCGGCGCTGAGGCCGCGTTGCGCGCCGGCGTGCACAAGCTGACGATGCCGGTTTCCGCCAGCCGTGCCCATTCGCTGGCCAACGTGCGCAAAACGCCGGAAGAGATGGTCGAAGAAGTCCGCGCCATCGCACAGCTGCGCGACGCCATCGCGCCCGGCGTCAAGCTGGAAGCCGGCATTGCAACGGCGTTCGGCTGCACCCTGCAGGGCCTGGTGCCGGAGGACGACGTGATCCGGCTGGCGGCGATGTGCGTGGCGGCCGGCGCGGACGAGTCGGGCCTGTCCGATACCGTGGGCTATGCCAACCCGGCCCAGGTGCGCCGCCTGTTCCGGCGCTTGCGCAGCGAAATCGGGTCGCGCGCCGGCGCGGCCCATATGCACAACACCCGGGGACTGGGGCTGGCCAATTGCCTGGCGGCCTGGGACGAGGGCGTGCGCACGTTCGACAGTTCGCTGGGCGGCTTGGGGGGCTGCCCCTATGCGCCCGGCGCGTCGGGCAACGTCGTCACGGAAGACCTGGTGTTCATGTTCGAGGCGATGGGCGTGCGTACCGGCATTTCGCTGGAGGGCATCGTCGCGGCGCGCGCGCCGCTTGCCGCCGGCCTGCCGGGCGAGCCGTTGTACGGCATGACGCCTGACGCCGGATTGCCCAAGGGTTTCACGCCGCCCCGCTAGCCCGTCTTTTACCGATGCGATGCCAACGCGGCAGCGCGCCATAGGCGCCGGCCGCGCAGGGCGGCGCTTTGCCTGAAACCTGCCGCATGGCGTCGACCCATTCTCCGTTTGAAGGTGCCCTACATGTCCAGCCGTTCCCCGTCCCGCCTGCCGTATGAAGGCGTCCGCGTCATCGAGTTCACCCACATGGTGATGGGGCCCACCTGCGGCATGCTGCTGGCGGACCTGGGCGCCGAGGTCATCAAGGTCGAACCGATGGGGGGCGATTCCACGCGCCGGCTGCTGGGCTCGGGCGCGGGCTTCTTCCCCATGTTCAACCGCAACAAGAAGAGCATCGCGCTGGACCTGAAGCAGCCCGAAGGCATCGAGGCCGCGCTTCGCCTGATCGATACGGCCGACGTGGTCAGCGAGAACTTCAAGGCCGGCGTCATGGAAAAACTGGGGTTGGGATATGCCGCGCTGAAGGCGCGCAACCCCCGGTTGATCTATGTCAGCCACAAGGGGTTCCTGCCGGGGCCGTACGAAAACCGGACCGCCCTGGACGAGGTGGTGCAGATGATGGGCGGGCTGGCCTACATGACGGGCCGCCCCGGCGATCCGCTGCGCGCCGGCGCCAGCGTCAACGACATCATGGGCGGCATGTTCGGCGCGATGGGGGCGATGGCGGCGCTGGCCCAGCGCGAACATACCGGCGTGGGCATGGAAGTGCAGGCCTCGCTGTTCGAAAACAATGTCTTCCTGGTGGGCCAGCACATGATGCAGCACGCCATGACGGGCAATGCCCCGGCGCCGATGCCCAGCCGCATTTCCGCCTGGGCCGTGTACGACGTCTTCACCGTCAAAGACGGCGAGCAGGTGTTCCTGGCGGTCGTCAGCGACAAGCAATGGGACATCTTCTGCCGCGCGTTCGGCCTGGAGCAGTGGCTGGCGGACCCGCGCCTGAAGACGAACAACGACCGCGTGCAGGCCCGCGATTGGCTGATGCCGCAGCTGCGTTCGCACCTGGCCGGCTACCGCGCGTCGGAGCTGGCGGCCCGGTTCGAACAGGAGGGGCTGCCGTTCGCGCCCATCACCCGGCCCGAGCAGCTCTTCGACGATCCGCACCTCAAGGCCACGGGCGGGCTTGCGCCGGTCACGTTGCCGGACGGGCGCGAAACCCGGGTGCCGCTGGCCCCGCTGACATTGGACGGCGTGCAGCCGCCCATCCGCCTGCAGCCACCGGCCGTGGGCGAACACACCGACGAGCTCTTGCGGGCCGCCGGCTATCGCGACGACGAAATCGCGGCCTTGAAGGCAAGGCACATTACACAAGGAGACAAACCCTCATGATCGCTCTATCCCGACGCGCATTCCTGGGCGCAGCCCTCTGCGCCGCCGCATTGCCATTGCGGGCGCAGACCGCCGGCGGCTACCCCGATGGCCGGCCGATCCGCCTGATTGTTCCCTACACGCCGGGCGGCGGCACGGATTCCGTGGCGCGCGCCATCGCGGCCAAGATCACGGGCCTGGCCGGCTGGTCGGTCGTGGTCGAGAACCGTCCGGGCGCCGGCGGCAACATCGGCCTGGACTATGTCGCCAAGACCAAGCCCGATGGCTTCATGCTGGGCTTGGGGCAGACCTCCAATCTGGCCATCAACCCGGCGCTGATGCCGAAGATGCCGTTTGACGCCGGCAAGGATTTCGCCGCGGTCGCGTTGATCGCATCGCTGCCCGTGGTGCTGGTGGTCAAAGCCAATGCGCGCTGGAACACGCTGGCGGATCTGGTGCGCGACGCGCGCGCCGCGCCGGGTTCCATCAAGCAGGCCCTGGCAGGGTCCGGCACGGTGGGCCACCTGGCGGGCGAGCTGCTGGCGTACCAGGCGAAGTTCGAGGTGTTGAACGTGCCGTATCGCGGCGCCGCTCCGGCCCTGAACGACCTGCTGGGTGAAAACACGGACTACATGTTCGCCACGCCGCAGGCCGCGCAGGAAATGCTCAAGGGCAAAGTGCTGCGCCCCTTGGCCGTGACTGCGCGGGCGCGGTTGCCGATCCTGCCCGATGTGCCCACGGTGGCGGAATCCGGCTTCGACGGCTTCGAGGCGCTGGACTGGAAGGCGCTGGTGGCGCCGGCCGGCACGCCCCGCGAGGTGATCCAGGCAGTCAACGGCGTCGTGGAGAAAGTGTTGGCCGATCCGGCCACGGTTGCGCTCTTCACCGCCGAAGGCAGCACCGCGATGGGCGGCACGCCCGACGCGGCGCAGCAATACATCCTGCAGGAACAGAAGAAATGGGCTCGCCTGATCCGCGAGGCCAACATCCAGACCGCCTCTTGAAGCGGCCAGCCAGAAGTTAGACGGAGACATCACCATGACATCGATTTTCACGCGCGGGCGCGCCATGCCCCGCTTGTTGGCCGCCGCCGCGATCGGCCTGGCCAGCCTGCCGGGGGTCGCCGCGGAGGACGCGGCCGCCTGGCCCGACAAGCCCGTGCGGCTGGTCGTGCCGTACTCGCCTGGGGGCACGACGGACTACGCCGCGCGCCAGGTCGCGCAGAAGCTGTCCGAGGCGACGGGCAAGACGTTCATCGTCGACAACAAGACCGGCGCCTCGGGCACGATCGCCACGCAGGAAGTGGTGCGGTCGGCGCCCGACGGCAGCACCTTCCTGGTGACCGACACCACTTACACGATGCTGCCGCTGCTGTTCGCGAAGCTGCCGTGGGATTACCGGAACGACCTGATCCACGTCGGCGAGATCATCGAAACGCCCCTGGTGCTGCTGGTGCCCGAGAAGTCTCCCTTCAAGACGATGGAGCAGCTTGTCGCCTATGCGCGCAGCCATCCCGGCAAGTTGAATTACGGGTCCGGCGGCCAGGCCAGTTCGACGCATCTGGCGGCCGAGATGTTCAAGAGCGAAGCCGGTATTTCGCTGACGCACATTCCATACCGGGGCGCCGGCGCGGCGCTGGCGGACGTGATGGCGGGCCAGATCGACGTGCTGGTCACCGCGGCGCCCACGGCGATTCCGCCGGTGCAGGGCGGCCGGGTGCGCGCGCTTGCCGTCAGCGGCGATGCGCGCCTGGCGACGTTGCCCGACGTGCCGACGTTCGCCCAGGCGGGCCTGCCGTCCTATCAGGTGCTGAACTGGTTCGGGCTGGCCGCGCCCAAGGGCACGCCGCCCGCGATCGTGGACAAGATGAATCGCCTGGTGTCCCAGGTGATGAGCGACCCCGCGATGCGCGAGAACATGGCGCGCCAGGGCGCCCAGCACCGGTCGATGACCGTGGCCGAGTTCGGGGGCTATGTCCAGCAGCAGGTCGCGCTGTGGGCGGACGTGGGCAAACGCGTCGGCATCAAGCCGGAATAGGGGGAGCGCCATGTGGAATCTGGACTTCTCGCCGCCCGTCGTCATCGAGGCGCGCGTCATCGCCGCCCTGCCCGAAGGCTTGCGCCGCAGGCAGCGCAGCGCCTGGGCCGACGCCAACAAGGCGGGCCATATCGTCGACTGCTTCCTGGAAGGGCCGGTGTTCGACGCAGCGGGCGCGCTCTATGTGACGGATATCCCGCATGGGCGCATCCTGCGCGTCGACGGCATGCATGACTGGCACACGGTCGCCGAAACCGGCGGCTGGCCCAATGGCCTGGCGCTGCATCGCGACGGCAGCTTATGGGTGGCGGACTACCGGCTGGGCATCCTGCGCTGCGACATCGCGAGCGGCCAGGTGGATACGGTGCTGGGGCACCGCAACAGCGAGTCCTTCAAAGGCGTGAACGACCTCGTCTTCGACCGCGCGGGCCGGCTGTACTTCACGGACCAGGGCCAGACCGGCCTGCACGACCCACAGGGCCGCGTCTACCGCTACGACGCCGGCGCAGGTCGTCTGGACCTGCTGCTGGCGAACGCGCCCAGCCCCAATGGCATCGCCCTGGACGCCGCGGAACAGGTGCTCTTCGTGGCGGTGACCCGGGCCAACCAGGTCTGGCGGGCGCCCGTGATGCCGGACGGGTCGATCACGAAGATGGGGGCGTTCCGGACCTTCTTCGGCACCAGCGGGCCGGACGGCCTGGCGACGACGCCGGATGGACGGCTGCTGGTGGCCCACGCCAGCCTGGGCGGTGTCTTCGTGCTGAATGCGCGGGGCGAGGTCACGCACTTCCTGAAAAGCCCGATCGATGCCAGCACCGTCACCAATGTGGCGATACGCCCCGGAGGCGGTTCCGTGGTGATGACGGAATCCGCTACCGGGGCGATCCTGGAGGCGCCGCTGCCGGATTAAGGCGGATTACGCCATCAGCTTCACGATGGCCGGCACCGACAGCACGGCGGTGTAATACCCCATGAACTGCACGCCGGTATTGAAGCCGAACAGCCGCGACAGCAGGCCGCCGAACAGGCCCATCGTCAGGATCACCAGCAGGCCCAGGAACTGGCCCTCCCAGATGCTGATCACGATGATCAGGCCGACGAACGTGGCGATGATGGCTTCGTGGCTGACCTTGCGCGACACGAACAGCGCGGCGCGGCGCGCGAAGTTCATCGCGAAGGGGTAGGACACCAGCGCCGCCAACAGCACCGCCAGCATGCCGTAGCCCAGGAATTCCCAATGGTTCAGCAGGTTGTGCAGGTTGTGCGTCTGGCCGGTGGCGGCATCCACCGTGAAGCGCGGCGGGGCGTTGAAGAGCGGGGCGGCAGGGCCTGCGGCAACGGGGCTGAGCGGCAGGCCGAACGCGATCAGCGGGATCAGCGCCTCGGCGATGTAGGTGGCCTCCGTGACGCCATTGCGCGCCGACAGCACCGTGGTCAGGCGATGGTAGGCGTGCTTGATGCGCGAGCCGACCAGTTCGCCCAGCACCACGGTCATGGCGACGGGGCTGAACACGAAGGTGGCGCTGGAAATCGCCGCCGTGGCCAGGGTCCAGCGCGTTTGCGTGCGGTCCATCACCTTCAGGGGGTTGGGGAAGTAGCCCGACCAGCCCTTGACGTCCGGCGCCAGCGAGAAGGTGCGCACCTTCTCGCGCATCATCTTCGCGCGGCCCATGGGCGAGATCACCGTGAAGAGATCCGCGATCAGCGGGCCGATGGCGATGCCCAGGAAATAGCTGATGCTCAGCTTGACGCCGTACTTGGCCGTCAGGCTTTGCAGCGCGATGATGACGACCACGAAGGGCACCAGCAGCGCTACCGCGGCCCAGCGGCCCGCCGAGAAGTAAGCGATCAGTACGGCCGCCGCCAGGAAGATCCAGGGCGCGGACTTGGTGATGGCGGCGCCGAACGGCGCCAGCAGCACGGCGAACAGCACGGCCAGCGGCACGGCGACAAAGGCGGCCACGATGGCGCCGGACACCATTTTTCGCAGGGCGATGTGCGGCACGCCCAGCTTGCGCAACATGTTCGCGTCCTGCAGCAGCGGTGTGGCCAGCGTGTCGCCAGGAATGCCCAGCAGGGCCGTTGGCACGGCGTGCGTCATGTGCTTGGCCACCGCGCCGGCCAGGAAGAAGGTGAACACGCCAGCGGGCGGCACGCCGAGCAGCACCACCAGCAAGGTGAGAGGGGCCAGCGTCGTGGTTTCGTCGGTGCCGGACACCAGGCCGATCGCGGCGAACACCACCGCGCCCAGCAGCCCCATCGCGGCGGCCACCATGATTTGTTCAAGCAGGGCGGGATCGCTCATGCCAGTGCCTCCTTGGATGCGCCTTGAGGGCGGGCGGGCGCGGCGTGCGCGGCAGACGCCGGGGCGGCCGGCGGCTCGGTGAACAGGTCGTACAGGTCAAGTTCCTTCAGCTCGCGCACGACGGCCTCGGGAAGATCGGCCAGCGTGCCCAGGCCGCCCGGCTGCTCGGCCAGTTCGGCCAGCACCTCGGCGCGCCAGGCCGGATCATGGGTGGAGGTGTGCTCGATGACTTCGCGTTTGGGCGGGAACAGGCGCGCGCAGATGACGCCTGCAATCACGCAGCCGGCCAGCCCCGCCAGCATGGCGTAGGCGTGCGCCAGTTCCGGGGACGCGACGATGCCGCGCAGCCACCGGCTGGCGGCGTAGAAGCCCGCCACGCTGATGGTGATGCCGATGCCGATGGCCCACGCCAGTTGGCGCAGGTCCACGGTGTCGCTCCATACCTCGGCCAGGCGCCAGGATGGCGCCGGGGATTTTGCTTCCATGTCTCTCTCCGTTGTGGTCGGGCGGCGCCGGCCAAGCCGTGCGCCGCCTCTGTTCTTATAGGGCCTGGGCCGGCCGGGCTTATCGCGACTGCCGCAGTTCCTCCAGCAAGGCCAGCGCGCGGTCGGTGCGGACGTCCTGCTCCGCCGCCATGCGCTTGGCGATGGTATCGATCTCGGCGCCCACGGCGCCGGCCACCAATGCGATGTTGCGGGCGTGCAGCGCCATGTGCCCGCGCTGGATGCCTTCGGTGGCCAGCGCGCGCAACGCGCCCAGGTTCTGCGCCAGGCCGACGGCGACTGCCACTTCGCCCAGTTCCTGCGCTGATTTGACGTCCATGATCTTCAGCGCCAACCTGGCCAGCGGATGCGTCTTGGTCGCGCCGCCCACCAGGCCCACGGGCATGGGCATTTCGATGGTGCCGACCAGCGCGCCGGACGTGTCCTTTTCCCATTGCGTCAGCGACGTGTAGCGGCCCGAGCGGGCGGCATAGGCGTGCGCGCCGGCCTCCACCGCGCGCCAGTCGTTGCCGGTGGCCACGATGACGGGGTCGATGCCGTTCATGATGCCCTTGTTGTGGGTGGCGGCGCGGTAGGGGTCGACGGCGGCGAACGTGTAGGCGTCCAGCACCCCTTCGATGATCTCGGCGCCGCTGCGGTCTTTGGTGTCCAGCGCCTGTGGCGTCAGGCGCACGCGGGCGCGCGCCAGCCGCAGGTCGGCCAGATTGGACAGGATGCGCAGGCGCACCGAGCCCCCGGTAATCGCTTCCACCAGCGGCGCCACGGCCTCCGCCATGGTGTTGACGGTGTTGGCGCCCATCGCGTCGCGCACGTCCACGATCAGGTGCATCACGATCATCGGGCCGCGCGGCGTGTCGGGAAAGACATGGACTTCCAGGTCCTGGCAGCCGCCGCCCAGGCCGATCAGCACCTTGTCGCGGCTGTTGGCCAGCGTGACGATGCGCTCGCGTTCGCGCAGCAGAGCCAGCCGGGCGCCATGCGGGTCCGTCAGGCCCAGCACCTGGACCTGGGCGCGCATCAGCGGACGGCTGCTGGACGTCTCGAAACCGCCGCATTCGCGCGCAAGCTTCGCCATGAAAGAGGCCGCCGCCACGACGGACGGTTCTTCCACCGCCATTGGCACCAGCACGTCGCGGCCGTTGACCTGGAAATTGCCGGCCACCCCCAGCGGCAGTTCGAATGCGCCGATGACGTTTTCGATCATGCCGTCTGCACGGTCCAGGCCGAGGGCGCCTGGACGGGCCAGCAACTGCTGTTCTTCAGGGGTCAGCGTAGCGGCGTCCGCAATCGCGGCCAGGCGTTGCGCAGGGGTCAGCGCGCGGAAGTTGGGCAAGCGTGAATCGGCCACGATGGCAGGTCTCCGTATAAGAATCAAGTGGCCTGATTCTAGGTAAACTGTACCGCTATTGAGAGGTACAGTTTGGGCAAACAGTACCATCGCACTGCACCAATTCAGGCCCGGATTTAGCGGAAAACGATGCATGGAAGAGGCAAGCAAACCGGGCAGGCGGCCGCGCGCCGCGCCTATCGCCGAAAGCCTGGCCAAGCTGATCGGCCAGCAGATCGCCGACGGCGTGTACCGGCCGGGCGACAAGCTGCCGTCATTGCGTGAGCTCTCGCAACTGCACCGCTACGCCAAGAACACGGTGGTCGTGGCCTTTGAAATGCTGGTGGCCCAGGGGCTGGTGGAGCCGCGGCGGGGCGCCGGCTTCTTCGTGCTGGACGGCGATTTCGCGCGCAAGGCGGCAGACGAGGAACCCGGGCAGTTGAGCCGCGCCATGGATATCGTGTGGCTGATGCGCGAGCAGCTCAAGACGCAGCCCGACGCCGTGCAGGCGGGCGACGGCTTTCCGCCCGTGGAATGGCTGGCCGACATGCGCATGGACCGCTATCACCAGAAGGTCGTGCGCACGGGCCTGGGCGCCTTGTTCCGCTATGGCAGCCGGTTCGGTTATGCGCCGCTGCGCGAAAGCCTGGTGCGCAAACTCGGCGATGTGGGCGTGAACGTGGCGCCCAGGCAACTGGTGCTGACGCACGGCGCGAACGAAGCCATGGACCTGGTGATCCGCTACTTCGTGCCGCCGGGCGCGACCGTGCTGGTGGATAACCCCGGGTACTACCCCCTGTTCGGCAAGCTGAAGCTGGCCGGCGTGCGCATGCTGGGCGTGCCGCGCCTGTCCGACGGGCCGGACGTGGCGGCCCTGGAAGCCTTGTTGCAGCGCGAAAAGCCCCGGCTGTTCTTCACGCAGTCGTTGGCGCACAACCCCACCGGTTCCGATATTTCGCTGGCCAAAGCCTATAAGGTCCTGCAACTGTCCGAGCGGTACAACGTGATGGTGGTTGAAAACGACTCGCTGGCCGATTTCAAGCCCACGTCCGCCGTCCGGCTGTCGGCGCTGGACCAGTTGGAGCGCACCATCTATATCGGGAGCTTCTCGAAATCGTTTTCAGCGGCGCTGCGGGTAGGCTTCATCGCTTGCAACGCGGCCCTGGCCAGCGACCTGGCCGACCTGAAAGCCCTGGTGCACGTCAGCAGTTCGGAGTATTGCGAGCGCATGGTGGATGTGATGCTGCGCGACGGGCACTACGAGCGGCATCTGGTCAGGTTGCGGCAACGCCTGGAGGCGGCCACCGGCCATGCCCTGCAGGTGCTGGATTCGCTGGGCGCGGAGGTCTTTGCGCGGCCCAGCAGCTCGCTTTACCTGTGGTCGGCGTTTCCCGGCGTGTCCGATTCGCTGACGTTGGCGGCAGACCTGATGCCCGAAAAGGTCATCATGGCGCCAGGCCGCGTGTTCAGCGTGGACCCGACGGCCACGTCCCCCTGGTCGCGCTGCAACGTCGGGGCGATCGGATCGCCGCGCTTTCATGCGACGCTGGCGGCGTTGTTGGCTCAGCGATAGGCGAATTCCGCAAACCATTCGGCCATCCTGGCTTGCGCCTGCGTGCTCAGCGCGCGGCCGGGCGGGGTGCCGGGCGAACTGCGTGCGCCTTGCACGGCAAAGCGGCGCACCCCACGCCGCGCCAATTCGCGGGCGAGCGCCTGCAGCCGCGTTTCATCCAGCCAGTCGGGATGCCAGGTGATGCGGCATTCGAAATCCGTGCCGGCGGACAGCAGTTGCGTCAGGCAGGCCAGCGCGGGGCGCTGGGAATCGCGGCGCCCGGTGATGTCGTCGTAGCCCTGCGCATCGGCCTTGATGTCCAGCCCGACCCAATCCAGATGACGCAGCACGTCGGCCAGGCGCAAGGGATAGATGCCCGCCGTGTGCAGGCCGACCCGGTAGCCCATGCGCCGCACGTCGCGGATCAGGGCGGGCAGCCGGGGTTCGCTCAACGGTTCGCCGCCGGAGAACACCACGGCGTCCAGCAGGCCGGTGCGCGTCGCCAGGAACGCGCGGGTCTCGCGCCAGTCGTACCGGGCGGCGCGGGTTTGCAATTCGGTGTTGTGGCAGTAGTGGCAGCGCCAGGGGCAGCCCGAGATGAAGACGACGGCGGCCAATTGGCCAGGCCAGTCCACGGTGGAAAAGGGCACCAGCCCGCCGATGGCGGGCGAATGCCGCGGCAGCGGTTGGGCAACGGGTTGGGGCGGGGCCGCGTAGGCCGGCCTTGCGGCCAGCCTGCGCGTACCAGGCTCAGCGTGTTGAGGCGCGCCTTCAGGCGCGTTGCTCGACGAAGAAGCGGCGTTCATTGAATTCGCCTTGTTTGCCGGTGTTGAAGGAAGAGACGGGACGGTGGTAGCCCATCACTCGGGTCCAGACTTCGCAGCGCACGCGCTGGCTGTCGTCCAGTTGCAGGACGGGTGCCGCAGCGGTGGGGGCGGGGACGGTCAAGGTTTGCATCGAGGACTCCTTGGGGTGAAGGCCGGGCTTGCGCCCGGCGGGATGTCGCGCGCTAGGCGGGTGCGCAGCACGCGGATTGCTTGGCCAACAGTTCGGCGTCGCACTTGGGGCAGAACTCGTGATGCCCGGCCAGATAGCCGTGGTTGGGGCAGATCGAGAAGGTGGGGGTGACCGTGATGTACGGCAGCCGGAAATTCGACAGCGCGCGGCGCACCAGCTGCTTGCATGCTTCGGCGGACGATACGGCTTCGTTCATGTACAGATGCAGCACGGTGCCGCCCGTGTACTTGCTTTGCAGCGTTTCCTGCAGTTGCAGCGCGTGGAACGGGTCGTCGGTATGGCCCACCGGCAACTGGCTGGAATTGGTGTAGTAGGGCTGGGCGTCGGACCCCGCCTGCAGGATGTCGGGATAGCGCTTCCTGTCTTCGCGCGCGAAGCGGTAGGTCGTGCCTTCGGCGGGTGTAGCCTCTAGGTTGTAGAGGTGGCCGGTCTGCTCCTGGAATTCGGTCATGCGGTCGCGCACGC
>NZ_DBHKZA010000087.1:0-5580 GCF_057314935.1 Achromobacter sp. | reverse complement strand
AGGTTGTAGAGGTGGCCGGTCTGCTCCTGGAATTCGGTCATGCGGTCGCGCACGCGATCCAGGAGGCGCACGGCCAGCGCATGGCCCGCGGCGGTGGTGACGTCGTCGGCGCCGTGCGTGAAGTTGCGGATCATCTCGTTGATGCCGTTCACCCCCAGCGTGCTGAAGTGGTTGCGCAAGGTGCCCAGGTAGCGCCGGGTGTAGGGGTAGAGGCCCTGGTCGATGTAGCGCTGCACCACCTTGCGCTTGGTTTCCAGCACGTCGCGGCCCAGGCCCAGGAGCGTATCCAGGCGCGCCATCAGCTTGGCCTCGTCGCCTTGGTAGGTGTAGCCCAGGCGGGCGCAGTTGACGGTGACCACGCCTACCGACCCCGTCTGCTCGGCCGACCCGAACAGGCCGTTGCCGCGCTTGAGCAGTTCGCGCAGGTCCAGCTGCAGGCGGCAGCACATGGACCGCACCATATGGGGTTCCAGGTCTGAATTCAGGAAGTTCTGGAAATAGGGCAGGCCGTAGCGCGCTGTCATTTCGAACAGGCGGTCGGTGTTGGGATGGTTCCAGTCGAAGTCGGGCGTGATGTTGTAGGTGGGAATGGGGAAGGTGAACACGCGCCCCTTGGCGTCGCCGGCCATCATCACTTCAATGTAGGCGCGGTTGATCATGTCCATTTCGGCCTGCAGGTCGCCATAGCAAAAAGGCATTTCCTGTCCGCCCACGTACGGCACCTGTTCTTTCAGGTCGGCCGGGCAGGTCCAGTCGAACGTCAGGTTGGTGAACGGCGTCTGTGTGCCCCAGCGGCTGGGCACGTTCAGGTTGAAAATCAGTTCCTGCATGGATTGCTTCACCTCGGCGTACGTCATCGCGTCGCGGCGGATGAAGGGCGCCATGTAGGTGTCGAAGGAACTGAACGCTTGCGCGCCGGCCCATTCGTTCTGCAGCGTGCCCAGGAAGTTGACGATCTGGCCGATGGCGGCCGACATGTGCTTGGGCGGGGTGGATTCCACCTTGCCGGGAATGCCGTTGAAGCCTTCGGTCAGCAACTGGCGCAGCGACCAACCGGCGCAATAGCCGCTGAGCATGTCCAGGTCGTGGATGTGGATGTCGCCGTCGCGGTGCGCCTGGCCCGCTTCGGGGGTGAAAACGTTGGACAGCCAGTAATTGGCGGTGACCTTGCCCGCCACGTTCAGGATCAGGCCGCCCAGGCTGTAGCCCTGGTTGGCGTTGGCGTTGACGCGCCAGTCGCGCTGGTCCAGGTATTCCTCCATGGCGCTTTCCACATCCACCAGGGTGTGGCGCAGCGAACGCAGCCGGGCGTGTTGTTCGCGGTGCACGATGTAGGCGCGGGCGGTGCGCCAATGGCCCGCTTGGACGAGCGCTTCTTCGACCCGGTTCTGGATGGTTTCGACGCCGGGGCAGGGTTGGTCCGCCAGGGCGCCGATGACGATATCGGTCAGGGCTTGTGCGCCTTCCAGGTCCAACTCCCCGGTGCTCGCGCCTGCCGCCGCCATGGCGTGCGCGATCTTGTCGCGATCAAAGGCGGCGACGCGGCCGTCGCGCTTGAGGATGTGCTGGATAGACATTGTTGACACCATATGTAGTGGGGTATGAAAACTCTACCACCACATATGGTGCTATCGACGCGTGGCCTGCGCGCGATGTCAGCCTGGTTTGATGCGGGTCAAACGCGCGGAAGCGGTCCGCGGAAAACGCAATGCCCGAGGGGCGTCAGAAACCGATGCCGATGCCCGCCAGGGAAATGGCCACCGCCAGGGCGGCGGTGCTGGCGGCCGGACGCGGCGCCCAGGACAGCATGCCGACCCACAGCAGCGCGCCTGCGGACAGCCAGCCCAGCCAGGCGACCACGCCCACCGTATTGCCCCACAGGCCCACGCAAGGCAGCAGCGCCAACGCCAGCAGCAGCACGCCGGCGCCGCGCAGCACGCGCGTATGGCCGGCCGACGGATCGCGGCCCCAGACCTGATCGTAGTGGCGCGGCATGGCCAGGCTCAGGCAAGCCATGCCGGAGTAGGTCAGCAGCAAAGCCATCACAATGGCGAAGACGTCGTTCATGTTCATGCCGCAGCCTCTTGGTTCGCGCGGGGTTTGCGCTGGGCGGGCGCGGACAGGGGCTTCTTCCACAAACGGATGGCCGCCCAGGCGGATAGTACGCCAAAGGCGACGGCCGTCAGTTCAACACCGGCGCTTTCCCAATCGCCGCGGCCGATCTGCGCGAACACATGATCGCCCAGCGTCGCGAACGACATCAGAGGCAGCAGCAGGCACAGCGCCGCCAGCAAGCCCAGCTGCGAAATCCACGCGCGGCGCGGGCTGCACAGCCAGGCCAGCGCCAGCATCATCGCCCATATGCCGAAGAAGCAGCGCAGTTCCCATAGCACCCGGTTCTCCAGCGCCACGGGCAACAGGCGGTTGGCCCAGAAATAGCCGACGCACGCCACGGCCAGGCCGGCCAGGGCGGCCACGTTCAGGCCTTCGAACAGCCGGTACATGCGGGCCGTGGCGCCGCCAAATTCATTGCCCAGCTTGGCACGCCGCTTCACCATGAACAGCACGGCGCCCGTGCCCATCATGGCGGCGCCCGCCAGCCCGCAGATGAAGTACAGCCACTGGATGGCCAGGCCTCCGAAGCGCGCCATGTGCAGGTCGCTCATCACCTGGCGCACCAGCGCCGGCGTGCCGCCGTTGACGCCGCCCGCGGGCCGCGTGCGCAGCAGTTCGCCGGTGGCGCCCGAGAATTCGGCCATGCCGGTGGTGGCGCTGATGTTGTGGAAGGTGTCGCGGTCTTCGTTCCAACCGTAGACCGCGATCCGCATGGAACTGTCTTCCGGGTTGTTGATGACGATGGCGCGCGCGGTCTGGCCGATCAGCGCTTCGGCCTGCGCCACGATGGGTTCCAGCTTAGGGCTGGCAAGCGGCGTGCCGGTGCGCAGCGGTTTGACCTCGCCCTGCATCTCGGCCAGGTACAGGCGGGTGCCTTCCATCCCGGTGCCGTAATGGGCAGCGACCGGGGCAGGCATCAGCTCGGCGCTGGAGATCACGATGCCGGTGTACGCGATCATGAACTGGAAGGGCAGGGTCAGCACCGCAACGGCGTTGTGCGCGTCCAGCCATGAACGCTGCCCCTTTTTCGCGCGGAACGTGAAGAAGTCCTTGAAGATGCGCTTGTGGGTGACGACGCCGGAAATCAGCGCGACCAGCATCGCCATGGTGGCGAACGCCACGATCCACAAGCCGTAATGGCTTTCGTGCAGCGTGTAGTGGAAGTTCACGAAGTGCGTGCCGCCCATCGTGGCGCGGCCTTCCTCGTCGTGATGGTCATCCATTTCGGCGCCGGTCGCCGGGTCCAGTTCCGCATCGGCGTACTGGCCGTTCTGGTCGAACCAGTACACGGACAGGGCGTTTTCGTGCGAGCGGTTGACAGGCCAGATCTCCCACATCTCGGCGCCTGCGTGCTTGCGCGACATGTAGTCGATCGCCAGCTCCAGGCGGCGGGCGCGGTCCACGGGCGCGCTTTCCTGCTGCGCAGCCAGGGCCTCGGCCGCGTGATGCTCGGGCGTCATCCAATGGGTGATGGGTTCGGAGAACACAGCCAGCGACCCGGTCAGGAACACTGTGAACAGCAGCCAGGAAAACCACAGGCCGACCCAGGTATGCAACCAGGCCATGGATAGGCGGAAACCGGATTTCAGAACGGGCCTCTTTATTTGTTGTTGCCGCCGCGAGCCGGACGGATTTTGATTTTATTGAGAATGGTTCCAATTCTAAGCGAATTGGGGCCGGAGTTGCGACGCCAGGCATTCCGGCCTTTCCGTATCCCGCCGCACGCACGGCCGGACCAGGCATGGCGATTGCTGAAGGGGCGCCTCATCCGCTTGACTGTCCGCCTTGGCCGGTCGGGCCGCAGGTGCCACTGAAAGGAGCCCCCTGATGAAACACAAAGCCGGAAACGCCCAGCAGATCCACGAACTGCTCTACCAGGCGCTGGAGACCGAGATAGGCGGCCTGTCCGTCTACGAGACCGCGGTGTCCTGTGCCTTGAACGAAGACCTCAAGAAAGAGTGGAAGGAATACCTGGAAGAGACGCGCACCCACCACCGCGTCCTTTTGACCGTGTTTGAACAACTGGGACTCGATCCCGAAACCCAGACGCCGGGCCGCGGGGTCGTCCGGCATCTGGGCGAATCGCTGGTCAAGGCCATGAAGATGGCGGTCAGCGCCGGGGACCCGGACGCGGCGCAGCTGGTGGCCACCGAATGCGTGGTGCTGGCCGAAACGAAGGACCACGCGAACTGGTCGTTGATCGGCGTGATTGCCGACCAGCACACCGGCCGCGAGGCCAAGATCCTGAAGCAGGCCTATGACGCCGTGGCGACCGATGAAGACCACCACCTGTATCACACGCAAGGCTGGTCGCGTGAACTGTGGATCGAGTCCCTGGGCTTTCCGGCCGTGCTGCCCCCGCCCGAAGAGGTCAAGCAGGTGGAGTCCGCGATCGGCGCATCCCGTGCCGAACAGGCGCGCGACAAGATGCTGAAACACTAGGAGACCGACCATGGCAAGCAAGAAACCCGCAGGCAAGCCCCCGGCAGGAAAGGGCGGCGGTGCGCTCGACACCGCTTATATGAATACCGATAGCGGCCCCGCTGCCGGCCCTGCCGGCAAGCCCGGCCATCCGGCCTTGAAGCGCGCCGCTGCGGTGGGCGCCACGGCGGCGGCCATCCCCCACAACGCCGACAAGGCCGCCGAGTATGGCGCCGAGGCGGCGCGCTGTCCGGTTACCGGTGCGCACGTACCCCTTGCTGATCCGTCCGTCGGCGCCAGCACCTTGTCGGAAAGCGAAGTCTCGGACAAGACCGTCGATGCGGCCGCGCCGGGTGTGAATGCCGTGGACGGCGGGCTGGCGCGTGTGCGCTCGGATGCCGGCGACCAGATGATGACGACGAATCAGGGCGTGCGCGTCGCAGACAACCAGCATTCGCTCAAGGCGGGCTTGCGCGGCCCGGCCTTGCTGAAGGATTTCATCCTGCGCGAGAAGATCACGCATTTCGACCATGAGCGCATCCCCGAGCGCATCGTGCATGCGCGCGGTTCGGCCGCGCACGGCTACTTCGAGTGCTACGAGGCGCTGACCGACCTGACGGCCGCGTCGCTGTTCGCCGAAAAGGGCAAGCGCACGCCGGTGTTCGTCCGCTTTTCGACCGTGGCGGGCGAGCGGGGTTCCAAGGACACGGCACGCGACGTGCGCGGCTTCGCCGTGAAGTTCTACACCGATGAAGGCAATTGGGACCTGGTGGGCAACAATATTCCGGTCTTCTTCATCCAGGACGCGATGAAGTTCCCGGATCTGGTGCACGCGGTGAAGGCCGAACCCCATCACGGCATGCCGCAAGCCGCATCCGCCCACGACACGTTCTGGGATTTCGTCTCGCTGATGCCGGAATCCACGCATATGCTGATGTGGGTGATGTCCGACCGCGGCATCCCGCGCAGCTACCGCATGATGCAGGGCTTTGGCGTCCACACGTTCCGCTTCGTCAACGCCGAGGGCGAATCGCGGCTGGTGAA
>NZ_DBHKZA010000086.1:0-23665 GCF_057314935.1 Achromobacter sp. | reverse complement strand
GAAGTGCACGCCGCCAACGGCTACCTGCTGGACCAGTTCCTGCAAGACAGCACGAACCTGCGCACCGACCAATACGGCGGCTCGCTGGAGAACCGCGCGCGCCTGCTGCTGGAAGTGGTGGATGCGTGCATCGAAGTGTGGGGCGCCGGGCGCGTGGGCGTGCACCTGTCGCCGCGTGGCGATTCGCACACGATGGGCGATTCGGATCCGGCAGCGACCTTCACCTACGTGGCGACCGAACTGGGCAAGCGCGGCATCGCGTTCATCTGCGCGCGCGAACATGAAGGCGAAGACAGCCTGGGCCCGAAGCTGAAGGCCGCGTTCGGCGGCGTCTACATCGGCAACGAAGGCTACACGCGGGAATCCGCCGAGGCCGCCATCGCCGCAGGCCGCGTCGATGCCGTGGCGTTCGGCGTGCAGTACATCGCCAACCCGGACCTGACGCGCCGCTTCGAACTGGACGCCCCGCTGAACGCGCCGGAATCATCCACGTTCTATTCGCAGGGCGCCGCCGGCTACACGGACTACCCGGCGCTGCCGTGAAGCAGTCTGCCGCCGCGCCCTGCGCCCGGCGGCGCTAGAACACCGCGCGCATCGGATACGTGAACAAGCCGAAGTGCGCGGCGTTCAGGCCCAGGTGCGCCAGCACCGCTGCCGCCAATCCGCCATAGCGGTATGCGACGCCGTAGGCCGCGCCCGCCAGGCCGGCGAGCAAGATCCATTGCCAGCCGCCGGCGTAATGCGCCAGTCCGAACAGCACTGCGGCGACTGCCACGGCGGCCCGGCCGCCCCAGGCGTGGCGCTGCCACCGCGTGGCCAACTGCTGCTGCACATAGCCTCGGAACAGGGTTTCCTCGGCCAGCGTCACCAGCAACGCGTTATTGATCAGCCAGATCCAGCCGGTGTCCGGCCATTTGGGCGCCCAGCCCACCACGCCCAGCGCCAGCGCAACCCCGAGGCACACCGCGATCGCCACGGCAGCCGCCAGCAACGCAGACGCCGCGGTGATGCGCGCGTTGCCGCCCGCCATGGGCGGCGCCAAGGCCAGCACCACCCAGAACGCCACTAGCGGCTTGTCCAGGTTCAAGTACATGCCGAAGGGCACCGCGTCGGGACTCAACGGTGCCGGCGCGATGACCTGCGGATTGTGGAACCCGGGCAATAGATGCAGGAAAAGTGCGGCCGCCAACGCCAGGAACAAGGCGTGGCCCGCTGCGCGCGCTACCGCGCCGGCTGCGGGCCGTACCCATGTCGCCGCCAGCAACAGCAATGCAGGCGCAGCGAACGCGACGGGATCGATCAGGCCGTCCGTCCACGCCCAGGCCCAGGCGACGGCCAGCGGCGCCCACGCCCAGCGGCGGGTGGCCGGCGGCCAGAGCAGGGCGGCGGAAAGAAAGAGGGCGGACCAGGGGGACAGGAACGGCATCGAAGCACGCGGATGCAAAGCGCAGAGTGTAAGCGTACCGGCTTGCCGAACTGGGCCTTTCAGGCGACGATGCCGCTCTCGGCGGCGCAAAGCCGCCTTGTATCCGGCGGACCCGTGGTCCGCCTGCACCCTGGAGCAAAAATGAAAATGATCGCGTGGTTGATGCTGGCGGCGGCGATCCTGCCGTTCGTCTCGACGATAGTCGCCAAGGCGGGGGGCAAACAATTCGACAACAACGATCCGCGGGCGTGGCTGGCGCGTCAGGAAGGGTGGCGCGCGCGCGCCAACGCCGCGCAGATCAATACCTTCGAGGCCCTGCCGTTCTTCTACGCGGCGGTGCTGTTCGCGCTGTACACCCAGGCATCGCCCGCGCATGTGGCAACGCTGATGGCCTGCTGGCTTGGCGTGCGCCTGGGCTACCTGGCCATGTATCTGGCGGGCTGGGGCGCGTTGCGGTCGCTGGTCTGGGCGATCAGCGTGGGCTTTGTGATCGCCATCCTGTTCTCGGGCGTCTAAGGCGCGCGAATGGCGCGCGGTGCGGGCTGGAGAACGTTCCGGTCCGCGCCACGTGCAGGCGACGCAAGGGCGCCGCTTACTTCCATTCGAAGACGGCGCGTGCGGTTCCCGTGTTCTGCACGGTCACGTCGCGCACTTGGGCTTTGCCTTCATAGGTAGCCGAGACTTTGTAGGCGCCGGCCGGCAGCTTCACCAGCATGTACGGGCCTTCCGCGGTGGCCTTCAGCACTTCCTTGCCTTGCGCGTCATGGATGGCGACGCCGACACTGGCGACGTAATCCGCCTTGCCGTCGCGTTGGGCGGCAAAGGTCAGCGCCAGCGGATAATCGCGGGCGGCCGCTTTCATGGCTTCCGACTCGTCGATGCCGATCCCGCCGCTGACATACTGCACCGTGCCCTGGTGCTTGACCGGGGGCAACGCCGCCTGGGCGGTCGACAGGACGCCGGCGATGGCCATGCTGCCCACCGCCATCATGGCGGCCAGGGTGCAGCGTTCAATGCGTTTGTTCATGAGGTTCTCCTGGAGTAGGCGACATGGGTTTCGACCGGGAAGTGGGCGCCGAGTTCGCGGGTCTGGCGCCGGCTGACACGAAAAGAAACCTCGCGCAGGTCCTAACCGCATTCGGCAAGCATATCGCCGGAAAAGCCGCCCTGCCAGGCGAACGCCAGCCGGCTCTCGCCGCTGACCGATCCGTCGGGGGCGAAGCGCCTTTCCTCGAGTTGGCCCGCGCCGTCGGCGTGCAGCGCCAGCACGCTGGAGCTGCGGGTGCCATAGTTCGGACTGACAATGAACGGGCTGCTCAATAGCTTTTCGCGATCCCTCGGCAGGCCTGTCGCGGGCAGTTCGTCGTCTTCCGCGCCCTGGCGGTCCGCCAGCGCGGCGAACAGCGCGGGCATGTCGGGTTGCGGCGCGTGTTCCAGCACGGCGGTGAAGGCGGCCTTGGTGCGGGCGAGCTTCGGCCACGGGGTGTCCAGCAGATGGTTGGACAACGCATAGATGCCGGGCGGCAGCGCGCGCGGCGCGCCATCGCGGTTGCTCAGATACCAGGCCTGGCGCGCATCGCCCACGATGAGGTTGAAGCCGTTGTAGGCCTGGCCCGCGTCGTGCACCCGGGCCAGGTATTCCCCAGGCGCCGCGCCGCCGCGCAGGAAGTCTTCGACCAGCGCGCCGCGCGAGGGCGCCGCGTCCAGGTGCCTGCCCGGTTCGCGGAAGTTCGTCACCAACGCGAAGCGGCCCCGCGTGGTCGCGCCCATCCAGGTGCCGCCGGCCAGGCCGTCGCGGCCGGCATAGACCTCCGGCGCATCGGCCCACTGGGCCGCCGGATGCGTCAGGCGGGCGTGGAATTCGTCGCGGTTGGCGGCGATCAGGACGGGGATGCCCGGCAAGGCATGCAGGGCCAATACGGCAAGACACATGGTTCAGACCTGGGAAGGGGGTGTTTGGGGACGAGGGTACCGGGCGCCCGCGCCAGGAGCGGCGGCAAAGTCCGGACCGGCCAGTGTGGCTCGGAGCGCTTCGATTTCTGCGGCGACGTCGGCCAGCGCGGGTGACGGCGCTGTGATGGCGGTGGCGGACACGGCCGCGCCCTGGCCGACGGCGACGCTCATGGCATGCAGGGTTTGCGCCAGCGCCGCCACCTGGGCGGCGCTGGGCGCGGCCTGGCCGGCGGGTAGCGACCACGCCGTGTCCGAAATGGCATTGGCCACGCGCTCGAGTGCGACCTCCACCGGCCACCACGCCAGCGCGCGGCGGCTGACCAGGCGGGGTTCGGACAAACCGCGCTGCAGGGCGATGCGCAAGTCGGACAAGCGGGCATAGGCGCTTGCGCGCAGACTGTGGCGGCTGTCGGGCGCAGTCTGGAAGACCGTATTCAGATAAGCGGCCAACGTGTCCATCGCGGCCGACACGGCGTGGTCCAGGTTGTGGCGTTCGATGCGGATCCACGGCAGGTAACCCACCAGCAGCACGATGCCGGCGGCGATGCCCACGTCGATCAGCCGCGCCAGGGCGATGGCCCAGGTGCCGGGCTGCAGCGCGCCGATCAAGAGCATCAGGATGGGCACCAGGATGGCCGAGAACAGTCCGTAGTTGCGGCGGATGGACCAGGGCAGCAGGGAGGCCAGGAGCGCCACTGTCAGCACGCTGGCGATGCCGCTGTGGTCTATCGCCAGCACGGTGGCGCTGATGGCCACCCCCACCACGCTGCCGCCGCAGCTTTGCAATGCCCGTGCAAAGACCGAGCCGAAGTTGGGCTTGAAGATTACCACCACGATCAGCGGCACCCAGTAGGATCGGGGCAAGGCCACCGCCAGTGCCACGGCCTCGGCGGCGACAAGGCACAGGCCCAGCCGGATCAGGTAGCGCACGGTGGTCGGACCGGGCCGGTAGGTTTGGACCAGCACGCGCCAGGGCGTGCGCGGACGGACGGGCGCAAGCGCGGCCAGCGGGTCGATGTCGGGCGGCTTGGCGCCGTCCAGCAAGGGCAGCGCCTGCGCCAGCGCGTCCGCCAGTTGCGGCATGTCCGCAAGCCGCAAGGCGGCGATGTCGTCGCCGGGATCGGGGTCGGCGTCGTTTTCCACGCGGTCGGCCAGCCGGTTCATGACGCGCGCGCAAGCCGGCGGCAGCACGCGGCCCGCGCGCGCCAGCGACAACGCGGCATTGGTGAGCGGCGTGCAGGCCTGCAATTGCGCCGCCAGCCGGGCCAGCCGAGGCGATGGCCCGGCGGCGCGGCCACGGGCGGCCAGCACGGTGTCGTAGGCGGTGGTCATGGCCGCTTCCATGTCGCGGCGCGCCACCATGGTGCGTGAGGTGCCGATGGCCGCGAACATCGCGGCCAGCTTGCGGTAGGCCAGCGCGACGGCGGCGCGTTCCGGCGCGATGGGGTTCACGACCCAGCCCGACAAGGTCAGCGCCAGGCCGAACAGCCCGCCCGCGCCCACCAGCACCGACGGCATCCAGGGCGGCAGGCTCGAAGTCAGGCTGGCGCCCACGATGACATACACCGCGAATTGCAGCGTCGCCACGGCGGCGATGTTGTTGAAGGTGCCGACCAGGCTGGCGATCAGCACCAGCACGGTCATGGCGGCCGAGGTCAGCAGGCCGTGTCCGGCCACCAGGTTGCCCAGCAGGTAGCCCAGCGCGCCGCCGAAGACGGTGGACCCGATGGACAGCGCCCGGTTCCGGTAGGGGCCGCCGTTGTCGCCGGTAATGGCGGGCAGCGCGCCCAGGGCAACCAGCGCGGCGGCCGCGCTCTGGTCCAGCGCCAGCCCCACGGCCGAGGGCAGGCCGATGGCCAGGGCGGCGCGCAAAGCCACCCAGCGGCTGACGGGCGACGGCTCCATGTGCGCCAGGCTCATGAGCCATCGCATGTTGGACGTGCGCGCGCCTCGGCGGTTCAGGGGGCGGGACACGGCGGGCTCATGGCGGGACGGGATCAGGCCTTGATCAACGGGGCGACTTCCGGCGCGGCCAGCCGGAAGTAGTCTTCCGTGTTCAGCAGGATGGACGCGTCCAGGCGTCCGGCGTTGAACACGATTTCATCGTGGCGGTCGCGCAGGCTGGGATCCACCAGCAGATGCAGGTCGGGGTTGAACGAAAAGGGCGGAATCGCCCCGATCTCGCAGCCCGTCAATTCGCGCGCCAGGTCTTGCGAGGCCAGCGACGCCTTCTTGCCCCCGGCCGCGCGCGCGATGGCGTCCAGGTCGGCTTGCTTGTCCGCTGGGAAAACGGCCAGCACGTTCTTGCGCTGGTTGGATGAGATCTTCACGCGGCAGACCAGCGCCTTGGCGCCCTGGCTGACGGCGGTGCCGCGGATGGCGGCGACTTCCACCGAGCGGCCGGCCGCGGGGTGTTCGATCAGGCGGTGGCGGGCCTGGTTCTGGGCAAGCATCGCTTGCAGGCGTTCAAAGACTTCCATGTCGGGCGGCGGATCAGAAGGGAATGGGCGTGCGCCGGGGAGTCGGCGCCGCACACATCGCATGATACGCCCGCGGGCAGCCCTCAGATCTCGCCGGTGAAGGCGTAGCCCCAGCCCCAGACGGTGCGGATCGGCAGTTCCATGTTCATGTCCTGCGCCTTGCGCCGCAAGCGGCTGACGACCACGTCGGTGCGTCGGATGGATTCGCGGCCCGCTTGCGGATCAATGCCGGGCGGATCGCTGCGCGGCAGCCGCTTGTCTGCCGAGGCGGTCAGTTTCAGCAGGAACTCGCGCTCGGCCAGCGTCAGCGCCAAACGCGCGCCTTGCGGGCTGACCAGCGTCCAGGCCGCGTCATGGAATTGCCATTTCCCGGTGGGGTCGGAGGGCGCGGCAGCGCTGGCCGCGCGCGGTTCCGCCTCGGGGGCCGTCCGCCGGCCGGCCATGGCGGGCACGCGGCGTACCAGTGCCTGCAGTGCGGCGGCGATTTCCGCCGTGGCCACGTCGGGCTGGAAGCAGGCGTCGGCGCCGCAATGCAGGCCCAGGATACGGTTCTCCGGGGAATCGAAGGTGGAGACGGCAACGATGCCGGCGGTGGTGTCCATGGCGCGCAGACCTGCGACGGCCATGCAGAGATCGGATAATTCGGCTTCCATCACCAGCAACGGCGTGCGGCGCGCCTGGAAGAGGCGGAACAGGCCGTTGGAGTCTTCGCAACGGCGGGGTGAAAATCCCATCCCCGCCAGTGCGTCGCTGCGGCGCACGCGTTGGTCGGGATCGGGAGAGAAGACGATCAGGTCTAGTAGGTCATTCATGAATCGTAGTGATCTGTGCAGCTTGAGCGCATGCATGATGCTACGGATACATCGAATTCCTAAACCTCGCACAACGCCCGTTTCGTACCCGAATTCTCAGACATGATCGCGGCGCGTCTGTTACGCGCGACGCCCGAAGGGCCGTTGCAGGCACCACCTCGGTGCGCAAAGGCCGCCGGCTGACCGGCGCCTTAACGTTCTTGCCACGAAAGCCGGTGCGGGTTTCGTGGCTGGTCTCTTGTCTCCGGTCCTATCCCTGAGGCTCTCCGGTCCTACCTCGTGCGCCATTTCGGGTCGTACTTCCGGTGCTACCGGCAGCCCTTATTGCTGCGGCGACGCGGGAACCTGAAGCTGCGCGGCTGCCGGCGCGGCGGGTTCATTCCACCAACCGCCACCCAGCGCCTGAAGCAGCGCCGCAGTATCCGCATAGCGCGCGGCGTCGGCCTCGGTGCGTGCTATGCGCGTCTGCAAGAGCTGGCGCTGGCTGTCCAGCAGGCTCAGATGGCTGATGCCGCCCGCCTGGTAGCGGCCCTGCGCGATGCGTTCCGCATCCGCCGCGCGGCGCCAGGCATCGTCATAGGCCTGGTAGGCCTCGCCGTCCGTCTGCACGGCGCGCAGGGCGTCGGCCACTTGCCGGAAACCTTCCAGCACCGTTTGCCGGTACGCCGCCGCCGCGGCCTCGTAGGCGGCTTCGGCCGACCGTTTGCGCGCGCGCAGTTCACCGCCATGGAACAGCGGTTGCACCAGGCCCAGCCCCAGGCTCCACACGTTCACGCCGTCGGACAACTCGCCCACGCGGGTGCGTTGCGACCCGAAGCTGGCGGTCAGCGTGAATTGGGGATACTGGTTGGCCGTGGCGACGCCCACATCGGCCGACGCCTTATGCCACAGCGCTTCGGCAGCCAGGATGTCAGGCCGCTGGCGGGTTAGCGCGGACGGCACGCCGGTCGGAATGCTTGCGGGCAGCGTCAGGTCGGCCAGACGCATCGGCGCGATGCGTAATGCGGCGGGCGGCTGGCCTAGATAGACGGCCAGCTGGTGCGTGACTTGCGCCAGTTCCTTGTCCAGCGGCGGCAGGGTGGCACGCGTCTGGGCAACCAGCAGTTCCTGGTTGCTCAGGTCGGCCTCTGCAATGCCGCCGGCGGCCAGGCGCTGGCGCATGATGTCCTGTTGGCGCAATTGCGCCGTCAGCAGTTCGCGGGTGGCGGCCACGCGTTCGGACAGGTCGGCCTGCCGGATGGCCGCCGTCACCACGTTCGCCGCCAGCGACATGCGCGCGGCCTGCAATTCGTGCGCCTGGTAATCCACCTGCGCCGCCATGCCTTCCAGCGCCCGGCGGTTGCCGCCGAACACGTCCAGCGTGTAGGACACGTCGATCGACGCGTTGTACAGCGTGAACGGGGGCGGCAATTCGGAAACCGGCACGCCATAGGCGGACGGGTCCACCTTCTTGCGCGCCGCCGAGACGTTGGCGTCGACCGACGGCAGCAGGCGCCCGCCGGTTTCGGCGTTCAGGTTCTCGGTGGCCTGGCGCAGGCTGGCGCGCGCTTGTTCCAGCGTCGGGTTGGCGTCCAGCGCCTGGCGCACCAGCTGGTCAAGCGCGTCGGAATGGAACAGCTGCCACCATTGCGCGGGGATGTCGGCGCCTGCCTGCAGTTGTTGGCCACCGGCTGCCGCGGCGGCGTCCTGCGGCGCGGTGTAGGCGGTGACGTCGGGCGCGGCGGGGGGAGCGAAATCGGGCCCGACCGCGCAGCCCGAGGCGAGCGCAAGCAGGCTCAGGGCGGCCATCGCCGGGCGGGCGCGCGGCAGCGGAAGGGAGGCGAAGGGCGGGCGGGCTAGGCGGGGCATGGCGCGTCAATCCAGGGTTCGGCGATAGAACTTCACGGCGGCGGTCATGACGACCACGGTGAACAGCATCAACGGCCAGATGCTGGGCCACAGGTCCCACCAGCCGTTGCCCTTGAGCAGGATGCCGCGGATCAGCCGGTTGAAGTGCGTCAGCGGCAGCAGGTTGCCCAGGTACTGCGCCCACATGGGCATGCCCTGGAACGGGAACATGAAGCCCGACAGCAGCATGTTGGGCAGGAAATAGAACATGGTCAGCTGCATGGCCTGCAACTGGTTCTGCGCCAGCGACGACAGCGTGATGCCTACCGTCAGGTTGGCGGCCACGAACAGCAGGGCCGCCAGGTAGACCGACAGCAGGCTGCCCAGAATCGGCACATGGAAGACGAAGTGCGCCGCCAGCAGGATGATGGTGGCCTGGATCAGCCCGATGGCGATGTAGGGCACGATCTTGCCCGTCATCACCTCGATCGGCCGCACGGGCATCGACAGCAGGTTCTCCATCGTGCCGCGCTCGCGTTCGCGCGTCATGGCAAGCCCGGTCATCATCACCAGCGTCATCGTCAGGATCACGCCCATCAGCCCCGGCACCGTGTTGTATTGCGAGATCTGCTCTTCGTTGTAGAGCTGGTGCACGCGCACGTCGAACGCCGGCTGTCCGCCCGCCAGGCCGGCCAGCGGCCCGGTCAGGTCCTTTTGCGCCACGGCCTGGGTCAGCTGGGTGGCCGCGCCGATCGCCATGCCGGTGGCCATGGGATCCGTGGCGTCGGCCTCGATCAACAACGCGGGCCGTTCGCCGCGCAGCAGCCGGCGCGAGAAGTCCGGCGGTATCGTCACCACGAACAGCACGCGGCCCTGGGCCAGCGCGGCGCGGCCGGCCTCCTCGTTGTCCAGTTCTTCGGTGATGTGGAAATAGTCGGACGACTTCATCGCCGCGATGAAGCTGCGCGTGAACGGGCTGTGGTCGGCCGTGATGACGGCCGTGGGCATCTGCTTCGGGTCGGTGTTGATCGCGTAGCCGAACAGCGCCAGTTGCATGATGGGCAGCCCCACGATCATGCCGAACGTGATGCGGTCGCGGCGCAGCTGCAGGAATTCCTTCAGCACCATGCTCCACCAGCGGGCCCACGAAAAGCCTTGCAGATGGCGCATCATGGCGGGCTCGCGAAGTTGTCGGTGGACCGGTTCATCAGGTAGATGAAGACGTCTTCCAGGCTGGTGTCGATACGCTCGAGCCGCAGGTCCTGGCCGTCGATGGCGCCGCGCAGCGTCCGTTCCAGCAGTTCGGCGTCCTGGCCGCTGACGTGCAGCGCCGACCCGAAAGCCACCGTCTGGTCCACGCCCGGCGCGCCGCGCAGCCGCTGCCCCAGCGGCACCAGATTGTGGCCGTGGATGGCCCAGGTGGTCAGGTGCTGCTCCGCGATCACTTGCTCGGCCGTGCCTTGGGTCAGCAGCCTGCCGTAAGAGATGTAGGCCAGCTTGTGGCAGCGCTCGGCTTCGTCCATGTAGTGCGTGCTGACCAGCACCGAGATGCCGCGCGCGGCCAGTTCGTGCAGCTGTTCCCAGAAATCGCGCCGCGCCGTCGGGTCCACGCCGGCGGTCGGTTCGTCCAGCAACAGCAGCCGGGGCTCGTGCAACAGGCAGGCCGCCAGCGCCAGCCGCTGCTTCCATCCGCCGGACAGCGACCCCGTCAGTTGGCTGGCGCGGCTGTGCAACCCCAGGTCTTCCAGCGCGCGGTCCACAGTTTCCTTGCGGTTTGGCATCCCGTACATGCGCGCCACGAAATCCAGGTTCTCGCGGATGGTCAGGTCATCCCAATACGAGAACTTCTGCGTCATGTAGCCGACGTGCCGCTTGATCTCGGCGCTTTCGCGCAGGATGTCGTAGCCCAGGCAGGTGCCGCTGCCAGAATCCGGCGTCAGCAGGCCGCACATCAACCGGATGCTGGTGGTCTTGCCGCTGCCGTTGGGGCCCAGGAAGCCAAAGATCTCGCCTTCGCGCACGCGCAGCGACACGTCGTTGACCACATGCTTGTCACCGAAGTGCTTGTTCAGCCCGTGTACGTCGATGACGGCGGTGTCGGCGTCCCGGGCGGTGTCGTCCGGCGCGCTCATTGCAGCGTGGCCTCGACGGGTTGGCCGGGATGCAGGCGCGTGGCGGCGTCCGGCGTCGGCCGGGCTTCCACCATGTAGACCAGCTTGCTGCGGCTTTCGCGGCTGTAGATGACCGGCGGCGTGTATTCAGCCTGATTCGACACGTAGTCGATGTGCACCGGTATCGGCTCGCCGCAGCCGTCGCAGCGCAGGCTGGCCTGCTGGCCGACCTTCAACGATCCCACCACCGTTTCGGGCACGAAGAAGCGCACCTTGATATTGCCGGGCGGCAGCAGGCTGACGACGGGGCTGCCCGCGGGCACCCATTCGCCCACGCGGTACATCGTGTCGAACACCTGTCCCGCCGCGGGGGCGCCCAGCTGCTTTTGCGCCAACGTCCATTCGGCCTGGGCAAGCGTCGCGCGGGCCGCGTCCACCTGGGCGGCTTGCGCTCGCCGCTGGTCGTCGCGCCCGGGCAGGGCGGCGACTTCCAGCTGCGCCCGAAGCTCGCGCACGCGGGCGGCGTCCGATTGCGCCTGTTCGCGGCTGTCGTCCAGTTGCGCCCGCGCAATGCCGCCGATGCGCAACTGCGCGGTGTCGCGCTGCAGCTGCGCGGCAGATCGGCGGCTGGCGGCCTCGGCCTGGGCCAGTTGGGCGCGGCTGACGTCCACTTCAGGCGGGCGCTTGCCGGTGGCGATGTCTTCCATCTGCGCCGTCGCCGCGGCCAATTGCGCGCTGGCCTGGTCGCGGGCGGCGCGCTCGCGCGTGGCCTCCAGCGTGAACAGCGGCGCATCGGCCGCCACCTGCTGCCCGCGCTTGACGGGCAGCGCATCCAGCCGGCCGGCCTCGGACGACGCCACATACACATAGTCGCCCTCGACATAGCCTTGGTAGAAGGGGGCGTGATCATTGCCGCAACCGGCCAACAGCAAGGCCAGCACCGGCAAGGCCGGCAGGGAACGAAGCGGGGCGGGACGGGTGCGCATGGTCGGCATCCTTAGGGGGCAGGGGGCGGGGCGGGCGGCGAGAACAGCCCGCCGGTCAGCATGGCGATGGCGTGCGCCGCAATCGCGTCGGTATCAATGGCCTGCGCTTGCGCGTCGCCTTGCCAGATGCGGCGCCACAGGTTGGACGTGGCCAGCGGCAGCAGCGTCAGGCCCAGGATGGACAGGAACACCAGGCGGGGCTCCACGCCGGGCGTGATGACGCCCTGGCGCTGGGCTTGCCCGATCAGGCCGGCGAACGCCTGCAAGCGGTCGGACGGCAGATGCGGCAGCACGCGTTCGCGCAGTTGACCGCCTTCGTTGACGACTTCATGCATCCATAGGGCAGGCAACCATGGCTGTTGCGTGGCGCTTTGCACGATGCGCTTCACGATTTCCGCCAGGAAGCCACGGGCCGCCGCGGCCGGATCCTGGCCGGCGTCCAACGTCACCGGCACCGGCGCCCAGACATATCCGATGACGGGCAAGACGCGTTCCTGCACGACCGCGTCGATCAACTGGTCGCGGTTTTTGAAGTAGTAATGCACCATCGCCGGCGTGACGGCTGCGCGTTGGGCGATATGGGCGATGGTGGTCGCGGCGACCCCCTGCGCGGCGAACAGGCCGGTGGCGATGCCCAGCAGGTCGGCGCGCATGGCGGCGTTGTCAGGGCGCACGGGACGTCCGGGGCGGCGGGGAGCGGGAGGCGGTACGGGGCACATGGCGCAGAGTTTAATTAAGTATTTAATTAATTAAAAGGGGGCGAGATGGAAGGGTTACGGCACGGAGCGATGGACAACGATGGTGTAATGGACCGGTTCCCCAACTTGCCACCCGGGTTTTGCCCGCAAGGCCCGGGCGGCTTCCTTGCAGGAGGCTGGACTTCATGCCGCAATCATCGTCGATCAATCGCCGTATCGTGCTTGCCGCGCGCCCGCACGGCGAACCCGCAGACAGCGATTTCCGTCTGGAAACCGGGGACGTCCCGCAGCCCGGCCCCGGCCAGGTGCTGCTGCGTACCGTGTACTTGTCGCTGGACCCCTATATGCGCGGCCGCATGAGCGACGCGCCGTCCTATGCCGAACCTGTCCAGGTCGGCCAGCCGATGGTGGGAGGCACCGTGACGCGCGTGCAGGCGTCCAACCATCCCGACTTCCAGCCTGGCGAGTGGGTGCTGGCGCAATCCGGCTGGCAGGACTTCGCCGTGTCCGACGGCACGGGCCTGCTGCGCCTGGGCGCCAACCCCCAGCATCCGTCCTATTCGCTAGGCGTGCTGGGCATGCCCGGGTTCACGGGCTACATGGGCCTCTTGGACATCGGCCAGCCCAAGGCGGGCGAAACCGTGGTGGTGGCCGCGGCCAGCGGCGCGGTCGGCGCAGTGGTGGGGCAGATCGCCAAGATCCACGGCTGCAAGGTGGTGGGCATCGCGGGCGGCGCCGACAAGTGCCGCTACGTGCTCGACGAATTGGGCTTTGACGATTGCCTGGACCACAAATTGCCCGATCTGCCTGGCCGCTTGGCGCGCGCCGTGCCCCAGGGCATCGACGTCTACTTCGAAAACGTCGGGGGCGCGGTGTTCGACGCCGTCCTGCCGTTGTTGAACCCGCGTGCGCGCGTGCCGGTCTGCGGGCTGATATCGGCCTACAACGCCACCAGCCAGCCTGACGGCCCGGACCGCCTGGCGCTCCTGATGCGCACCATCCTCACCAAGCGGCTGAAGTTTCAGGGCTTCATCATCTTCAACGAGTACGCGCACCGCTACGGCGAATTCCGCGAAGCGATGGAAGGGCTGATCGCGCAAGGCCGCATCAAGTACCGCGAGGACGTGGTCGAAGGGCTGGAGAATGCGCCGCGCGGCCTGATGGGGCTGCTGAAGGGCGAAAACGCCGGCAAGCGCATCGTGCGCGTCGGCCCGGACCAATAGCGCCACACAACGGAGCGCAACATGAAAATCCTGATCGTGCTGACATCCCATGACACATTGGGCAATACCGGCCGCAAGACGGGCTTCTGGCTGGAAGAATTCGCCGCGCCGTACTACGCGTTCGTCGACGCGGGCGCCGCCGTGACGCTGGCGTCGCCCAAAGGCGGCCAGCCGCCGCTGGATCCCAAAAGCGACGACCCTGACGCGCAGACCGACGCCACGCGACGCTTCCGCCAGGACGCCGATGCGCAGCGCGTGCTGGCGTCTACCCTTCGCCTGGCCGACGTGCAGGCGGCCGATTACGACGCGGTGTTCTACCCCGGGGGGCACGGCCCGCTGTGGGACCTGGCGGAAGACACGAAGTCCGTCGGATTGATCGAGACCATGCTGGCCGCCGGCAAGCCGGTCTCGGCGGTATGTCACGCGCCCGGCGTGCTGCGCCACGCCAAGACCGCCGACGGCAAGCCGCTGGTGCAGGGACGCCAGGTCACCGGTTTTTCCAACGCGGAAGAGGCGGCGGTGCAGCTGACGGACGTGGTGCCATTCCTGGTCGAAGACGAATTGACCCGGCTGGGCGGCTTATACAGCAGCGGGCCGGACTGGCAGCCTCATGTCGTCAGCGACGGCTTGCTGGTCACCGGGCAGAACCCGGCATCGTCCGTCGGCGTGGCAGAAGCCTTGCTGGAACGGTTGAAGAACTGAAATCTGTTTGGTCAGGATTGCTGCGCAGTGTGTCAGAATTGCTACTTTCTGACACACTGCGCGCGTTCCGTTGCAACGTTGCGCATCTTTCTGATGCCCCCAGACGTACCCGAATACCCCGATGGTTCCTGTGAGGCCGCGCTGTTTGCCGCCATGCAGGCGCGTGACCCGGCCACTGGCCGTCATTGTGACCGGGTGGTCGCATTGAGCGTGGCGCTGGCCCAGGCCTGCGGCCTGCCAGAGCTCGAGCAAGCCGCGGTGGCCGTGGCCGCAAGGCTGCATGACGTGGGCAAGATCGGCACCCCCGACCGCGTGCTGTTTTCACCCAAGCGCCTGGAAGCCGACGATTGGGAAATCATGAAATCGCATGCCGCCACCGGTGCCGACATCATCATGAAAAGCGCGATGCCGCAGCGCGACCTGATTGCGCATGCGGTGCGCCACCACCACGAGCACTTCGACGGTTCCGGCTATCCGGCAGGGTTGTCGGGGCACGATATCCCGCTGCATTCGCGCATCATTTCCCTGGCGGATTCCTACGATGCGCTGGGCGACACTCGGCCCTATCATCCGGCGCGTTCGCACGCCGAGATCATGCGCATCCTGAACCGCGAGGCCGGATCCAAGTGCGATCCGGACCTGCTGCGGCTCTTCGAAGCGATGATATTGGCAAGTCCGCTGCGCGTGCCGTAACGGCACGCGCCGGTCTTATTTGAGGCGGTAGTTGGCCGCGACCACGGCCAGGTTCTGCAGCGTGCGTTGCTGCCAGGCGGCGTCGTGGCCCAGTTCTTCAGCCAGGATGCGCGCCACTTCGGGGGCGGCCAGCATCGCGGCTTCGCTGTCCAGGAACAGTGCGCGGTTGCGGCGGGCCAGTACGTCTTCGGCGCTGCGCGCCAATTCGAAACGCGCAGCGAAACGCACGTGCGCTTCGGACAGGCCGCTGGCGTTGACCAGCATGCGGTCGGCGCCCGGCAGCGCTTTCAAGGTGGCCAGGTCGCTGCCATAGTAGCTGTCCGGCGTGCCGGCGTGCTCCTGCGACGGCGCCAGGCCCGAGGCGCCGTGCAGCGGCAGCGATTCGGTGCGGCAGCTGGCTTGCGTCAGCAACTGATGCTGGATCGCGGTGTCCACCACGTCCTGCGCCATGCGCCGGTACGTCGTCCACTTGCCGCCCGTTACCGTCACCAGCCCGGCGTTGGACACCAGGATGGTGTGCTCGCGCGACAGCTGCTTGGTCGATGCCTCGCCCGTGGCCTTGACGAGCGGGCGCAGGCCGGCCCAGACGCTGGTGACGTCGTCGCGCGTGGGTTTGCGGCTGAGGTAGCGCGCAGCCGTGCCCAGGATGAAGTCCACGTCCTGGGCGCCGGCTTCGGGGTCCAGCGGCAGGTCGTCGCGCGGCGTGTCGGTCGTGCCGACGATGGTGTGGCCGTTCCATGGCACCACGAACAGCACGCGGCCGTCGTCGGTCTTGGGGATCAGGATGGCGCGGTTGCACGGCAGGAAGTCGCGCGGCAAGGTCAGATGCACGCCCTGGCTGGGCGCGACCATCGTCGGCGCGTTCTTGTCTTCCATGCGGCGCACGGCATCGACCCAGACGCCGGTGGCGTTGATCACGCAGCGGGCGCGCAAGGAAAAGCTGGCGCCGCCGATGACGTCTTGCGCCGTCACGCCGTCAACCTTGCCGTTCGTGGTGCTCAAGCCGGTGGCGCGCACGTAGTTCACGGCAGTGCCGCCCAGGTCGAACAGCGTGCGCATCAGGCTCATGGCCAGGCGCGCGTCGTCGAACTGGCCGTCGTAATACAGGACGCCGCCTTTCAGGCCGCGGCCATTGACGTTTTCCGCCAGCGTGGGCGCGTTGGCCAGCGTGTCGCGGCGCGACAGCCAGCGGCTGGGCGCCAGATTCAGCTTGCCGGCCAGCATGTCGTACATCTTCAGGCCGATGCCGTAGAAGGGCTGGTCCATCCAGTTGTAGGCGGGCACCACGAAGCCCAGCGGCCACACCAGATGCGGCGCATTGCGGTTGAGCAGGCCGCGTTCATGCAGCGCTTCGCGCACCAGGCTGACGTTGCCCTGGGCCAGATAGCGCACGCCGCCGTGCACCAGCTTGGTGGCCTTGCTGGACGTGCCCTTGGCAAAGTCGGCGCCTTCGATCAGCAGCGTGCGGTAGCCGCGCGAGGCGGCATCGACCGCGGTGCCCAGGCCGGTCGCGCCGCCACCGATGACGATGACGTCCCAGGAAGGCGTGTTGTCCAGCGTGGTCAACAGGCGGTTGCGGTCGGGCGGGGTGACGTTGGCGAGCGGTTGGTTCATAAGTCGTTGCGGCGGGGCCGCCAGGTAAAAGCGTGGTTATCGTGTGCGGGCAGCCGGGGCGGGCAGGGGCCCGGATCCGGCGCGCCGGTTCAAGCGTTGGTTGCCGAGGTATTCGTGGACGGCGCGCCGGCCGCGTTCGGGGCCGCGGCCACATCGCAGCGCACGCCGGAATCCAGCAGCACTTGCGCCAGCGGCTCTTGCGGATGCGCGTCGGTGAAGAAGCGGTCGATCTGCGAAATGTGCGCCAGTTCCACCATCGCCTGGCGTTTGAACTTGCTGCTGTCGGCGGCCAGCCAGACCTCGCGCGATTGCTCGATGATGGTCCGGGCCACGCGCACTTCACGGAAGTCGTAATCGCGCAGCGTGCCGTCGGCTTCGATGCCCGAAATGCCGATCAGCCCGATATCCACCTTGAACTGGCGGATGAAGTCCATGGTGGCTTCGCCGACGATGCCGCGGTCGCGCGAACGCACCACGCCGCCGGCCACGATGACTTCGCAGTCGGGGTTGTCGGACAGGATGTCGGCCACGTGCAGGTTGTTCGTGATGACGCGCAGGCCGCGGTGGCGCAGCAGGGCGCGCGCGATGGCCTCGGTCGTGGTGCCGATGTTCAGGATCAGCGAACAGCCGTCGGGCACCGCCCGGGCCACGGCTTCGGCGATGCGCTGCTTGCCGGCCGCGTGCAGGCCCTGGCGCTTGCGGTAGGCGATGTTCTCGATGGTCGAGGCTTCGATGCGCACACCGCCGTGAAAGCGCGACAGCAGGCCGGCCTCGGAAAGGATGTTCACGTCGCGCCGCACGGTCTGCAGCGTGACGTCAAAGCGTTTGGCAAGCTCTTCGATCGATGCCGAGCCTTGGGCTCGCACCATTTCGATCAAAGCGCTCTGTCGTGGATTCAGTGTCATGGGTGAATGATAAAACAACAAAAGCGAAAAATAATGCCGCACTGCAAGATTGTTTTTTGTTCGCTTCTTGAGTAAAACGCACAAAAAACGAAAGCCATCTGAAAGAGTATGCTCATCCTGTTGCGTGCGTTCGCGCACAGGCTGGCTCGCTGTACCGAATACCGAAGTCCGTGTGAAAAATAGGGACGTATAAGTAGGTTGAGGAGACTAGATGCAGCTGACCCTGGACAGGATTGGTTTGCGAGCCGGCTCGCAGACGCACCTGACTCCCATGAGCCTGGCCCCGGTTCCGGGCGCCATGACGGTGCTGCTGGGGGTGACCCTGGCCGGCAAGACCTCCTTGATGCGCATCATGGCCGGGCTGGACCGGCCGACCGAAGGCCGCGTGCTGGTCGATGGCGCCGACGTGACGGGCGTGCCCGTGCGCCAGCGCAACGTGGCCATGGTCTATCAGCAGTTCATCAATTACCCGTCGATGTCGGTCTACGACAACATCGCGTCGCCGTTGAAGCTGCGCGGCGAACGAAACATCGGCGAAAAGGCCCGCGCCATGGCGGCGCGCCTGCATATCGACCATCTGCTTGAGCGCTACCCCTCGGAACTGTCCGGCGGGCAGCAGCAGCGCGTGGCGCTGGCCCGCGCCCTGGTCAAGGACGCGCCGCTGATCCTGCTGGACGAACCGCTGGTCAACCTGGACTACAAGCTGCGCGAGGAATTGCGCGACGAACTGTCGGAATTGTTCGCCGAAGGGCGGTCCACGGTGGTCTACGCCACGACCGAGCCGGGGGAAGCCCTGTTGCTCGGCGGCCACACCGCCGTGCTGGACGCGGGCGAGTTGCTGCAATACGGGCCCACCGCAGAGGTGTTCCACCGGCCCAATTCCATCCGCGTGGCGCGCGCTTTCAGTGATCCGCCCATGAACCTGTTCGCCGCGCGCCGCACGGACTCGGGTTTTGTCCTGCAAGGCCAGATGGCGGTCGAGCGCCATCTGCCGCCGGACGCGGGCGCCGACCTGACCGCGGGCCTGCGCGCCGGCGCCCTGGACGTGGAGCCGCGGCCGGGCCACATCGGGTTGCCGGGCGTGGTGAAGCTGGCCGAGATATCCGGATCGGACACCTTCGTCCATGCGGAAACGGCCGCGGGCAACGTCGTCGCGCAATTGCCGGGCGTGCACCGGTACACGCTGGACCAGCGCGTGGAGCTGTATTTCGATCCGGCCCAGACCTATGCCTTCGGCGCCGATGGGGCGCTGCTGGCCGCGCCGCGCCAACCCGCGGGCGCAGGGGAGGTCGTCTGATGGCCCAGATCGAGCTGGACCTCTCGCATTCCTACGTGGCCGACCCCAAGACCGACGAGGACTACGCGCTGCTGCCGCTCGCGTTCACGTTCCGCGATGGCGGCGCCTATGCCTTGCTGGGCCCGTCCGGCTGCGGCAAGACCACGCTGCTCAATTGTGTGTCGGGCCTGCTGCGCCCGTCGCATGGCCGCATCCTCTTCGATGGGCAGGACGTCACCGCCAAGACGCCACAGGCGCGCAATATCGCCCAGGTGTTTCAGTTTCCGGTCGTGTACGACACCATGACGGTGGCCGAAAACCTGGCGTTCCCGTTGCGCAACCGCGGCATTGCGCCGGACCGCATCCGCGAGCGGGTGGGCCGCATCGCCGAAATGCTGGAAATGTCCGCGGTGCTGGACCGCCGGGCCAGCGGCCTGACCGCCGACGCCAAGCAGAAGATCTCGCTGGGGCGCGGCCTCGTGCGCAGCGACGTGTCGGCCATCCTGTTCGACGAACCGCTGACCGTCATCGATCCGCAACTGAAGTGGGAACTGCGGCGCAAACTCAAGGAAATCCACCACGAGTTCAAGTTGACGCTGATCTACGTGACCCACGACCAGACCGAGGCGCTGACTTTCGCGGACCAGGTCATGGTGATGGCGCGGGGCCGCGCGGTGCAGGTGGGCAGCGCGGATGACCTCTTCGAGCGGCCCGCCCACACGTTCGTGGGGCACTTCATCGGGTCGCCGGGTATGAACTTCCTGCCTGCGCAATGGCGCGACGGCGCGCTGTGGGTGGGGCAAAGCCGGGTCGGTGGCGCGCCCGAGGCCTTGGGCGCCAAGCTGGCCGGCGCCGGCCCCGTCAAGCTGGGCGTGCGCCCCGAATACTTGCGCGTGACCGACGCCGGCGCGGCCGGCGCCGTGCCCGTGCGAGTGGACCGCGTGCAGGACGTGGGCACCTATACCTTGCTGGTGGCCGACTTTGAAGGCACGCCCGTGCGCGCTCGGCTGGGCAGCAACGTCGTGCCGGCCGCCGCCGGCGGCACGGTCTGGCTGTCGGTGCTGAACCCGCACACCTGCTTCTACCGCGACGAGGTGCTGATCCCATGAAACCCATCGATCACCGGGCCTGGTTCCTGGTTTTGCCCGTGGTGCTGTGCGTGGCGTTCTCGGCCATCCTGCCGCTGATGACAATCGTCAACTATTCGGTGCAGGACATCATCTCGCCCGAACGCCGCGTTTTCGTGGGCACGGAATGGTTTGCCGCCGTGCTGCAGGACGAAGAACTGCACGGGGCCTTGTTCCGGCAGATCGGCTTTTCGCTGGCGGTGCTGGCCATCGAGATCCCGCTGGGCATCCTGCTGGCGCTGTCGATGCCTGCCAGCGGCTGGCGGGCGTCGGCCGTGCTGGTCATCATCGCGCTGTCGCTGCTGATTCCCTGGAACGTCGTGGGCACCATCTGGCAGGTGTTCGGCCGCACCGACATCGGCCTGCTTGGCGCCACCTTGTCCTGGCTGGGCGTGGACTACAACTACACCGGCAACGACGTGGACGCGTGGGTGACCGTGCTGGTGATGGACGTCTGGCATTGGACGCCCCTGGTCGCGCTGCTGTGCTATGCGGGCCTGCGCGCCATCCCCGACGCCTATTACCAGGCCGCCCGCATCGACGGCGCGTCGCGCCTGGCGGTGTTCCGCTACATCCAGCTGCCCAAGATGCGCGGCGTGTTGATGATCGCGGTGCTGCTGCGCTTCATGGACAGCTTCATGATCTATACCGAGCCCTTCGTGCTGACGGGCGGCGGGCCGGGCAACGCCACCACGTTCCTGTCGCAATACCTGACGCAGAAGGCCGTGGGCCAGTTCGACCTGGGCCCGGCCGCGGCGTTTTCGATCATCTACTTCCTGATCATCCTGCTGCTGTGCTTCATCCTCTACAACTGGATGCAGCGCGCGGGCACCACGGGCGGCGTCGACGAGGAGCGTGCCAATGCGTGACCAATCCACCTGGTGGCGCTCCGCCTTCCTGATCCTGTACCTGGTGTTCGCCATCCTGCCGCTGTACTGGATGCTGAACATGTCGTTCAAGACGAACACCGAGATCGTCAGCACCCTGACCCTGTGGCCGCGCGACTTCACCTTCGAGCACTACCGCACGATCTTCACCGACCCCGCCTGGTATTCGGGCTACATCAATTCGCTGATCTACGTGGTGATCAATACCGTGATCTCGCTGGCCGTGGCGCTGCCCGCCGCCTACGCGTTTTCGCGCTACCGCTTCATCGGCGACAAGCACGTGTTCTTCTGGCTGCTGACCAACCGCATGACGCCGCCCGCCGTCTTCCTGCTGCCGTTCTTCCAGTTGTACAGCTCGTTCGGGTTGATGGACACGCACCTGGCCGTGGCGCTGGCGCACCTGGTGTTCAACGTGCCGCTGGCGGTGTGGATCCTGGAAGGCTTCATGTCCGGCGTGCCGCGCGAAATCGATGAAACCGCCTATGTCGACGGCTATTCCTTCCCGCGCTTCTTCCTGACGATCTTCCTGCCGCTGATCAAGTCGGGCGTGGGCGTGGCGGCGTTTTTCTGCTTTATGTTCAGCTGGGTGGAGCTGCTGCTGGCGCGCACGCTCACGTCGGTGAACGCCAAACCCATCGTGGCCACCATGACCCGCACCGTGTCGGCCTCCGGCATGGACTGGGGCGTGCTGGCGGCCGCGGGCGTGCTGACCATCGTGCCCGGCGGCATCGTCATCTGGTTCGTGCGCCACTACATCGCGAAGGGCTTCGCGATGGGCCGGGTCTAGGGGAGGGCCGCGACATGTTCAGCTGGATGGTATGGACCACTCCCGTCGCCGTGTTCTTCACCTGCATCGTCCTGATGCTGATCGGCATGACGGTCTGGGAATTGAAGTCGCCCACGGTCGAGCGCAAGGGCTTCCTGCCGCTGCGCACCACCCGCGGCGACAGGTTGTTCATCGGCTTGATGGCCGCCGCCTGGCTCAACCTGGCATTCCTGGGGTTCGGGCAAAAGGCGGTGGAATGGTTTTCGCTGGATGAGCCGCCATCGGTGTGGATCAGCTTCGTGCTGTCCATGCTGCTGTTGGCCTTCATCATGAGAAAAGGCTGAAGGGGCGTTTCGATCCCTCACTTGGTTCAAGGACTACGGGCCCGCATCTTCCCCGGCCAGAGGTCCGCAGCAAAAGATGGGGAAGGCCATTCGAGGAGACAGGTCATGAAATTGCGCATGCATGCCATGGCAGCGGCTATCGCCCTGATCGGAACGTCAGGGGCATGGGCCGGCGAGCCGGAAGCGAAGAAGTGGGTAGATTCGGAGTTCCAGCCGTCGACGTTGTCCAAAGACCAGCAGATGGCGGAAATGAAGTGGTTCATGGACGCCGCGGCCAAACTCAAGGCTAAGGGCGTCAATGAAATCAGCGTCGTATCCGAAACCATCACGACGCACGAGTACGAATCCAAGACGCTGGCGAAGGCCTTCAGTGAAATCACCGGCATCAAGGTCAACCACGACCTGATCCAGGAAGGCGACGTTGTCGAGAAGCTGCAGACGTCCATGCAGTCCGGCAAATCCATCTACGACGGCTGGATCTCGGATTCCGACCTGATCGGCACCCACTACCGTTACGGCGCCATCCTGCCGCTGTCGGACTACATGGCCGGGGCCGGCAAGGAATGGACCAATCCCGACCTGGACATCAAGGATTTCATCGGCACCAAATTCACCACGGCGCCCGACGGCAAGCTGTACCAGTTGCCCGACCAGCAGTTCGCCAACGTGTATTGGTTCCGCGCCGACTGGTTCGCCCGCCAGGACCTGAAGGACAAGTTCAAGGCCAAGTACGGGTACGACCTAGGCGTGCCCACCAACTGGTCCGCCTACGAAGACATCGCCGACTTCTTCTCCAACGACGTCAAGGAGCTTGACGGCAAGAAGGTCTATGGCCACATGGATTACGGCAAGAAGGACCCGTCCCTGGGCTGGCGCTTCACCGACGCGTGGCTGTCCATGGCCGGCGCGGCCGATAAGGGCCTGCCCAACGGCATGCCCGTGGACGAATGGGGCATCCGCGTCGCGGACGACAAGTGCACCCCCGTGGGCGCCTCGGTATCGCGGGGCGGCGCCACCAACAGCCCGGCCGCCGTCTACGCGCTGACCAAATACATCGACTGGATGAAAAAGTACGCCCCGCAGCAGGCCATGGGCATGACCTTTTCGGAATCCGGCCCCGTCCCGGCGCAAGGGCAGATCGCCCAGCAGATCTTCTGGTACACGGCGTTCACCGCCGACATGACCAAGAAGGGCCTGCCGGTCGTCAATGACGACGGCACCCCGAAATGGCGCATGGCCCCGTCGCCTTACGGCCCGTACTGGAAGGACGGCATGCAGAACGGCTACCAGGACGTGGGTTCATGGACGTTCTTCAAGTCCACCAACCCCGACAAGATGGCCGCCGCCTGGCTGTACGCGCAATTCGTCACGTCGAAGTCGGTGTCGTTGAAGAAATCCATCACCGGCCTGACCTTCATCCGCGACAGCGACATCCACAGCGACTTCTTCACCAAGAACGCGGCGAACTACGGCGGCCTGATCGAGTTCTACCGCAGCCCCGCCCGCGTGGCATGGACGCCCACGGGCAACAACGTGCCGGACTATCCGAAGCTGGCGCAACTGTGGTGGAAGAACGTCGCCACGGCCGTCACGGGCGAAAAGACCCCGCAGGCCGCGATGGACAACCTGGCCAATGAAATGGATCAGGTGATGGCGCGCCTGGAACGGGCAGGCATGGCGCAATGCGCGCCGAAGCTGAACGCCAAGAGCGACCCCAGCAAGTGGCTGTCGGACCAGCACGCGCCCTGGAAGAAGCTGGCGAACGAGAAGCCCAAGGGCGAAACCATCCCTTATGAAAAGCTGCTGGCGGCCTGGAAGGAGGGCAAGGTCCGGTA